>NZ_JAUBUB010000004.1:68466-154610 GCF_036705265.1 Microcoleus sp. B4-C2 | reverse complement strand
GTCCAAAAAGGACGGGCGGGACGCCCATCCCACAATAACAATTAAAATTGTAAGTTATTTAATTCGCGATCCTTAGTTAATCCTGGACGCATTCGCGGCCCAAGAAACCTAGTTTTTTACGAGAATTCAAACGATTAACGCAGTATTTTTGGAAAAAAAGCCGGTTGCGCCATCCAGGGCTATTAGCTATTAATCATTAGTCATTAGTCTCAAGCAATCAACTCATGACTAATGATTAATAGTTAATCAAACTAAGCGTCGTCTTGCGGCCCAAAAACCATTTGTAAAATCATCGTCGGTTCGCCCCGCTTGTGATAGCGATCGGCCCAATTGCGAATAATTTCATCTAATTCCTCAAGGGCTTGGTCGAGCCGTTCCGGCGGAATATCCAAAGTCTCCATAATTCGCATCACCTTCGGTTGTTTTTCCGCCCAATCCTTCATCAGCCGGAAATATCTAGCCGTATCCTCAACCATAGTAAATGTCCGCTCTTCCTGCTCTGCGGGAGAGTAAGTAGCGCGAGTGAGGGCATAAAACGGCATTCCCCAAGGAGAATCAATGCGAGTCACTGTCCCAGAATAGATCAAGCGTCGCTTAATGTGTTCTGCTAGAGCTTCGCTCAAAGGCATTCGTCTTTCTGGAGACATATCTTCTTGCGATCGCCTGTGCAGAAACTCGATCAACTCCATAAACTGAAAAGAATTGATCAGTTGAGCATCAGGCGGATTCGGAGGAATCTTGCCTTCGAGATATTTTTTTTCATCTACAGTCAAATTGTTTCCCGGAATGCGAGGGCGTCCCGGCATCCAACCATACTGTTCCAGCCAGACATAAGGAAACTGAATCAAATATCTAGGTTCTTGGGAACCCAACATTTTCAGCAATTTTCCCTGAGTCAGAGCTTCCCGGACTTCTTCAACAATCACCTTCACCCGTTTAGGCTCAATGTGATGCAAATGTCCGGTCATCCGCAGGTTGTTGTCCTGCTCCATATAAGTCATATAAATGGCACACTTAGCCGCCGTTGCGGCCGCGTCTAGAAACGCCCCGTGCCTGTGCCCACTGGTTCTCATGGCGCTAAACGCCAGATATAGCATGATCTGATCCATTGCACTAGGGCTGAGGCTTTTGACCAGATCTAAAGAGTCATTTTTCATCACTATCCCCGAAATAGCCAAATTAGGAGGCATTTTGTCATCCTCCATTAAATTATTGCGAGAGCGCCGAATCAAGCATAGCCGACTGTTGCCGGAAAGCTTGCCAGCTACCCTAATATTCAGGTTAGTTAATTTCCCTGAGGTAACAGGGGCATGGGCTTAAAGGCTATCAACACCGCATAAGTGGTTCTTATTGGTGGCCAATTTAAGTAGATTGCTGCACCCTCTGCGCTGACAGTTTACCTATATATAAGTTAGTTATCGCACGTTTATTATAGTGCAGCGGTTGAAAATTAAACCCTACCTGTGGGGGGGAGAAGGTAAATAACTGTTGCGATGCCAGGAATTTGAGGCGACTCCGAGCCCCTAATTCTTGAATAGTCATGGATGCCCAAACCCGGTTTTATCAACTAAAATAAGGCTGTTGCATAATTGCGGGAAGATTTTGATAGTTTTGTGGGATGGGATCTCGTTGCCCGTCCGCTGTATTTTCACAGCAGGCGGGACAGCCCACAAAAATCCGCCTCAAATTGTGCAACGCCAAAATAAGGCGTGGGGGGCGAGGGATATCGGTTGAAAAACCCAGATGATCCGAGGCCTGTGGTTAGTGCTTGTTTAATTGAAGCGTTTTCAATACAAAACCGCCACATACTAGAATCTATCTCTAGGTAGATGGCGGTTCCGCGTTTATATGCTAACATTTCTTACACTAAAAAAAATCTCCTAATAACTGTCCACAAAAAGTGCAGTTGTCGCTTAACCTGAAAAACTAGAATCCCAGAAAATCCGATCGAGCGATCGAATGAACGGCCCAAAGCAACTCAGTTGTGGTAATCACTTGCCTCCAGTGCGATTAGAAATCTTGTAGCGGATGAGTGTAAACATTAGACTCGGTAAAATCCCTGCGGTTGCCTCGCCTCTTAATAGGACGCTCGGGCTTTTGTTGAGTTTGGGCTGACAACATATATTGGGCGGTGGCAGTTTCGAGCATGGGGAGTGAAGATTCAAAAGCTTGAGCGGCGCTGGCACTCAAGGTAATGCCCAACAGGCTCAGTAAAGCAATTGCAGTGTAGGTTTTCATGGGTAGTATTCGTCTCAGTATCTATTTAGAGATACGACATTTACCCAGACCTATCAGGATGAATTTCCCTGAAATTATCAAACTATAGAATTAGGAATCAGGAATCAGGAATCAGGAATCATAAGGAAGAAGGAAAAAGAAAGAAGGAAAAAGGCTTTAGTTAAGCTATCGCGCCTTTAAATTGTCTCCTAAAATCCTTGTATAAAAAGCGGAAAATTATCTTTACCTCTCCCTTTCTCACCCTCTCCCCCTCCCGAAGCAACAGACACTTTAGATGCGTAGCATCTGATCTATGAGAGCAGCCAGAAGTCGATGTAAAATGAAATAAAATCTCTTGCTTCAGTAATAAAAAAAATCCTAATTGCACTACCCAGAAGGTTGCAATAATATACAAAACCGCCAAATACGAGCTTCAATGTCTCGATAGATGGCGGTTTAAGGTTTATATGCTATCATCACATAAAAGAATATCCTAATGACTGTAAACAAGAAATGCAGTTGCCTTGGAAACCAGAAAAACTATCATCCCAGGAAATCAGATTCAGCGCTCGACACGGGCGGCAGAAACTAACTCAATAACGGAAATCGCTTTCGTCCAATGTCATTAAAATGCTTGTAGTTGATGAGTGTAAAGATTAGGTTCACTGAACTCTCGGCGTCCGCTGCCTCTTTCAGGAGAACGATCGCCCCTTTGTTCGGTTTGGGCGGATAAAATGTATGAAGCGGTGGCAACTTCCAGCAGTCCGACGAGGGATTCAAAGGCTCGAACGACAGTGGCGCTCAAAGTAACGCCCAAAAGACTCTGTAAAGCAATCTGTAAAGCAATTGGTGTGTAAGTTTGCATGGGGTTAGTATCCGTGTCATTGTCTATTAACTGATACGGACTCTCCCCGATCTATCAGGATAAATTTCTGTGAATTTTTCGGATCTCTGCAAAAAACCTCACCTCTTCAATTCTACTGAGTCCGCCAGCAGCCAAGCACCTGCCGAATTCAGCCGGCCCCATACTGTCAGAGGCTTTTCGGTTTCGCAACTGTGTAAAAATCTGTCGGTTTCCGAGTCCAAAGTCACGAGTTGCCAAGTTTGACCGGCCGCAGATGCGGGGCTTGTCAGCGTTAGTGTCCAGTCTTGTTCGCGGAGGCGACGGAAAATGCCAGAAAATTGGCTGTGGGTATTTGCTGTTTGACTGCTTGGTTTTTCTACTGACTCCTGACATTCGCCGCTGGCGGGATATGCTTGGGGTCGATCGAGATAATAGCGTTGCCAATCGAGCCAGTCCGATCGATCCCGTGTCAAATTAAATAAAGGAATAACCGCCGCACTCGCCTCGGAATCTTGCAGCAAAGCTTCCTGCAAAACTCTCACCGGCAACTCCCGCGGCTGACATCCAGATTCCGCGCACAAAGCCGCCGCCATCCCCGCCGCCTGTCCAATATTCATTACCGTCGGTTGCAAGCGAGTTGCACCGTTAGCGATGTGAGATACGGAAATATTTTTTTCGCAGACTAGCAAACCGTCCGTACTCGCAGGAATTAGCGCGCTGTAAGGAATGGTAAACGGAGTTCCAGTCCAGCGGCCGCCCCAGCGGATCGATTTTGGCTGCAAGGGAATGTCGCCACTGGTGTAGTGGTGATCATTGGCATAGTTCCCGATCGCAATTGTTTCACAAATGCCCTCAGAATTTATCGGCAACTTCGCGACTCTGCCACCGACAATAGGCAAAATATCTTGTTCTCTGATTGTTTGTACTCCCCGCAAGCGCCGACTTTCTCGGTAGTAAGGATGTAAGGCAAAGGAAGAAAGAAGGGAAGAATTTTGTTGATTGTCGATCGTTGAAAGGGGGAAAATATTCTGTGCAAGGCCGTAGCGGGGGCCGAGTTGCGTTTGAATGAAGCGGGCGAAACTTTGACTGTGCCAGAGACTTTCTTGGAGGAATTCTTGTCGAGATGCTTTAGATGCAATTAGTCGATCGATCCCTTCACCATAATCATTACCTCGAATCGGCCAATTAATCATCAACAATCCCCCCGGAAGCCTGCCGTAATTGAGAAATTGTTCGGGAGTGTAACCGTCCCAAGCACCGATAAATCGATCGAGATTGTCAACAGGCGGCGCGGGAATTTCTGGCGCCACCGCACCTTTACCAAAATCCTGCATAATTGCCACCCAAGTCGGAGCTTGCACCGAATAACGCTCTGTGAGAGCATTAGAGGCAGCCGGCGCGCTGGGTTCTCCCCACTCGGCTTGGAATTCCCAACCCCAGCGGTGCCCAACATCCGCTAAAGCCAGCAAATCTCCCAATTCCGTTGCATCCAAAGTGATTTTGGCCGAAACCGTAAAATCTGCAAACTGAACGCCAGAAATGCGATCTCCTTCATACAGCACATCGTGAGCTTTTTGTCCACAAATCCACTGTAAGTTCGGCAAACATTTAACCCAATCAGCGAAAATTTCAGCACCGATGCGGGGATCGTAAGTAAAAAAACTTACCCAGCCCCAATCCAAACCTCCCGGCTGTCGCTGCTGGAGTTCCCGGAGAAACGCGCCCCACAAACCAGTTTGAAAAGCTGCTAATTCATTGCCATCGGGGGCAGAAACGCCAGCAGAAGTCAGCATTCCTCCCAGCCAGGGGAATTCACTTACTAAAATAGTTTTGGCCCCTCGGCGGGCTGCTTGCACGGCTGCGGCAGTGCCGCCAGTGCCGCCACCGACTACCAAAACATCTGCTTTTAAGACCGAAGACATGGGCAATACCATTTTAGATTTTAGATTTTAGATTTTAGATTGCAAGAGGCTCATTCATCATGTAAGGTGCGACCACAAGCACCCAGAGGATAGATGTTCGGCGTTGGCGCCCATTGAATGTAAGGGTACACAGGCGGCGCACCCTACAGATTTTAAAATTACCTCTTTCTCCTCTTCCCTCTACCTCTGCGTCCTCTGCGTCCTCTGCGGTAAAAAAAAATTAGTTATTGTGAAAGTCAGATCGCATCTCAAATCAAAAAGAATCAGAAAATGGGGAACCGGGACACTAAAGTCATACGTCGCGTAATTTCCCCACTACTCACTACTAACCAAGCAATTGAAAATGGAAAAAGGTTTTATTTTGTGGTTCACCGGGCTGAGCGGTTCCGGCAAGACAACTATCACCAAAGCTCTCGAACCTGAATTGAAGGCAAGAGGTTGCAAAGTGGAAATATTGGATGGAGATGTCGTTCGCACCAACTTGTCAAAAGGTTTGGGATTTAGCCAAGAAGACAGAGATACTAATATTCGGCGGATTGGATTTGTAGCTCACCTACTGAGCCGCAATGGAGTAGCCGTAATGACCGCAGCTATTAGCCCCTACAGAGCAATTCGCGACGAAATTAGAGCAATGGAGCCCCATTTTGTTGAAGTATATATCACAGCGCCGTTAGAAGTGTGCGAAGGTCGCGATGTCAAGGGGCTATACGCTAAGGCGAGAGCAGGAGAAATTAAGGGTTTTACGGGAATTGACGATCCTTATGAAGAACCGCTTAATCCTGAGATTATTTGTTACACAGAGCGAGAAACTGTGGAAGAGAGTGTTAAAAAAGTTCTGACCAAGTTAGAACAGTTGGGTTACATTTGATGTTGGCGGGGTTGGATGAGGATAGGGGCAAAAAGCGATGGTGGTGAAAAGTTATTCGCACGGCGTGCAACTTGAGAAAAAATCTCATCCTTGTGTCCCCTTCGCGGAGAGGGAGGGTGAAGAATTTCTCCCATTTCCTGCAAGAAGAGGGGCTCAGGGAGACATTTCCAGCAAAAGCTGCAAGCTAAGTTATTGGGCAAGCAATGCTGTCAAAAGTTTAATGATTCAAAGTTTAACAGTGTCAGTGCTGGCGGCGGTGGGTTCATCTCCTGCAGCGGCCCAGTTTATGCCTCCTCCTCCTCCTCCTGCGGATGCGGGTTCTCCTGTTCCTGTACCAGTACCCGCAGCGCCGGGATTTCCGGGATTTCCGGCAACTGAACCTTCAAGTGTACGATCGGAAGTTTACACTTTAGGCGCGGGCGATCGTATTCAAATGGACATCTTCAACGTCCCGGAATACAGCGGCCCCAACGGTCAACACCAAGTACAGGCCGACGGTTCCCTGAGTTTGCCGTTAATTGGCAGCGTTTCGGTGTACGGGATGACCCTAGAACAAGCTTCTAATGCTGTTAAAGACAAATACGGCAAATACCTTAAACGTCCCTGGATTACCCTGAAACTGCTAGCGCCACGTCCTTTGCAAATTGCGATCGCGGGCGAAATCAACCGCCCCGGAGCCTATACAATATCCTCAGCAGCAGGCCCCGGAGGCACAGCAGAGCAAATGGGAACTCAAATGCCAACGATATCGCGGGCTCTGCGAATGGCCGGCGGAATTACCCAGTCAGCAGACGTGCGGCAAATCAAAATCCGCCGCCCCCAGCGCAACGCACCGGAACAAATTATTAGTGTGGATTTGTGGGAATTATTGCAAAACGGCGATTTGCGGGCCGATATGACTTTGCGCGACGGCGATACTATATTTATTCCCACTGTAACTAGCCTCAACCGCCAAGAAGCACCGACTTTAGCAGTAGCTAACATTACCGGACAAAGCACTCAACCAATTAATATTGCTGTGGTGGGCGAAGTAACTCGCCCCGGTACTTATACTTTGACAAAAGAGGCTCAAAGTAGGGTACAAGAGAATGAAATGGGTGAAAATTCTGGTTTGTTTGCTGCCAGCGAAACCAACGGCGGGGAAAATGTTTTGCAGCAAACTGTAACGAGGGCAATTAAAATGGCGGGCGGCATTACGCCGGTAGCTGATATCAGACAAATACAAGTTCGTCGCCTGACGCGGGCGGGTACAGAACAAATTATTAATGTAAATTTGTGGCAACTTTTGGAAGGGGGAGATGTATCCCAAGATTTAGCGCTACAACAGGGAGATACAGTAATCGTCCCCAAAGCCGAAAACCTCGATGAAACCCAAGACGAACAAGTTGCTAATTCTAATTTTTCACCGGATACGATTAGGGTGAACATTGTAGGAGAAGTCGTGAAACCGGGAACGATTGCGGTGGTGCCCAACACTACTTTAAATCAAGCGCTGGTAGCAGCGGGAGGTTTTAATAAAGCGCGGGCAGAAATGGATTCGGTGAATTTAATTCGCCTCAATCCTAACGGCACCGTTTCGCAGCTAACTGTTAAGGTGGATTTTTCTGCAACTGCCAATGAAGAAACTAATCCCAAACTGAAAAATAATGATGTAATTATGGTAAGGCGATCGGGTCGCGCTACGTTCTCGGATAATGTAGGAGGGACTCTCGCTCCTCTCAGCCCGCTGTTAGGAATATTTCGGTTGTTCGATATTTTTCGGTGATTTGAATAAACTGGCATTAAGACCTCAGAAACCCGCTTTATAGAAAAAATTGCGGTTTGGTAATGAAATATCTAGGAATCAACCGATTTCCTGAAACTCCGCCACCAATACAGACGTTTAAACTAATAAGTTGTAGAAATCAAATGAAACCAGGGAAACAATCTCAAGTAGCACTGTTTAATCATAAAAAAGCCGCTGATTTGCAAAAAATGTCTTCTGGGCTTTATGGAGAAGATCAATTTTTAGGCAGCAACAAAACCGAGACAGAAGAGTTAACTTTTTGGGAAGTTTGCCGCAGTCGCTCCATCTTAGTAATCGGCGTAGCAGCGGCAGTGACTACCGGAGTTTTCGCCTGGACACTGAATCAAAAAAGCGAGTACGAAGGGCGCTTTCAATTATTAGTAGAACCAGCGGTTACGCAAAATACTTTAGCCAAGATATACTCCGGTGAGCTGAAACTGCAACCAGCGGCGCCCGCGACGACAGAAAATGCTGGTTTTGACTACGAATCGCAAATTCAAGTTTTACAAAGCCCGCAAGTAATGGCGCCGATTGTTAAAGAGTTGCAGGCTAAGTATCCTGACATAAATTACAACTACCTCTTGAACCAAAAAGCAGATAATTTGCCGTTTTCTCAGGAAACTAGGTTGTCAATTAATCGATTCAAAAATACCAAGATTATCGAAGTTAGATATCGGGATTACGATCCGAAAAAAATTCAGTTTGTTTTGGAAAAAGTTGCGCTAGGCTACCGCAACTACAGCGTGCAAGATACCACAACTCAAATTAGTCAGACTCTGGATTTTGTAAAATCGAAAATTCCCAATCAGCAAAAACGCCAACAAGCTCTGCAAACAGAAATTCAAAAGTTGCGGCAGCAGTACAATTTCATCGACCCGCAAATTCAAACGCAACAACTCGCGCAGCAAATCAGTGAACTTCAAACGCAAAGATTGGAAGCGCAAACGCAGCTCAATCAGCAGAGATTGCTCTATTCCAATCTGCAAAATCAGCTTGGATTAAACCAGAAGCAAGCGCTGATGGCCTCGGCTCTGAGTCAAGCTCCCCGCTATCAAGGGATGCTGACTCAATTGCAGCAATTAGAAGGGCAAATTGCGATTAACTCGGCTACGTTTACAGACGAAACTCCGCAAATGCAATTGTTGCGAGAACAGCGTAAAAACCTGATTCCTTTATTGAAGAAAGAAGCCCAACAAGTTCTGGGAACTGATTTGGCTAAGGTAAATTCACAAGTGCTGGCTTTTCAAGATCCGGTGCGGATTAAGTTAATCGAGCAGTTTATCGGTACTGCTAATTTAATTCAGGTGCTGGGCGTGCGGAATCAAGTTTTGGAACAAGCTGCTAAGCAGTTGAATCAATACTCTCAAAAATTCCCGGTGATTTTGCGGCGCTATTCGGATTTGCAGCGCGAGTTGGATTTAACTAACAATACGCTGAATGGTTTGCTGGCAAAACAGCAAGCTTTGCAGCTTGAAGCTGTGGGCAAAAAAGAGGTGGCTTGGGAAGTTATTGCTAAGCCGGAAATTCCACGTTACAAAAATGGCGAGTTGAGGGCTGTTGCTCCGATTATGCCTTTGAATTTGGCTTTGGGGGGATTAACTGGTTTGCTGTTTGGTATGCTGGCGGCGCAGTTGGCGGAACGGTTTAAAAATAAAACGGTGTTCCAAACTCCAGAGGATGTCAAACAGTCGATTCGCCTGCCTTTGTTGGGGGTAATTCCTGCTAGCGATAAAATTTTGAGACTTCCTCCTGCTGAGACAAGCCCGGTGGATGTGGCAATTTCGCCGATGCCGACGGATGCTTTTCAAGAAGCTTTTCGATCGCTCAATGCGAATATTCGCTTACTAAACGTTGATACTCCGATTAATTCTTGCGTAATTACTTCTTGTCAAGTAGGTGACGGCAAGTCTACGGTAGCAGTCAATCTGGCGCGGGCGGCGGCTGCAATGGGGCAGCAAGTGCTGTTGGTGGATGGGGATTTACGGCGCCCGCAGGTACACGAAATGCTGGGTTTACCGAATTGGCAAGGCTTGCACAATGTGATTGCTGATGATGTGGATGTGCAACAGGTGATTGTGCGATCGCCCCGCGATGAAAATTTGTTTGTGTTAACTTCCGGCCCGGTTCCTTTCGATCCCACAAAGGTGCTTTCTTCCAAAAAAATGCAGCATTTAATGGCAGCTTTGTCAAGTCATTTTGACTTAGTTATTTACGATACTGCACCACTTTTGGGTTTGGCGGATGCGAATTTGTTGGCGGCTCACACTAACGGATTGATGCTGGTAGTAGGGCTGCATCAAACTGAGCGGGAGGCGCTGTTGTTGGCTTTTGAAGATTTGAAAATGGCGGGAATTCCGCTGTTGGGAATGGTGGCGAATAACGATAAAGGCAGCAGGTATTACTATCAGTCTTACGTGCAGGATTACGTCCAGGAACCGTCTGTTTGAGGGAGGGGAATTGAGAAATGTGTAGTGGGACAGGCCGTCGGGCCTGTTCTTGAGAATGCAAGGCTGGCGGGACAGCCGACAAGATATTTCATCCATCTTGCACCATTAATTGTGAATAAAGCTGTCATGGGCGGGCGGGACGCCCCACAAGAACATTTAACTTTTGTGGAACAGGCCGTCTAGCGTGTTCGGGAGATTTGTGCGTGATTTCAGAAAGACAAATTTTCTTAAGATTTGCGATCGAGACTCTGAACTATAATAAAAAGTAGAGAAATTTAAACAAATCGCGGCACTTGCAACTTAGCAATATCTGAAAGAAAACGTGGCAGGTAAATTCCTATTTTGTAATACCTTGATACAACTCCCTGCCTCGGCTCAAAACTAGCAGGGAGTTTTGTGTTTTTCACACAGGAGATGAAACAATGGCTATTGCTACTATCAACCCGGCAACGGGAGAAACGCTGAAAACTTTCGAGCCGATCGCGGATGAGGTAATAGAAGCTAAGCTGGAATTAGCACAGCAAGCTTTTAACAAATACCGCCAACTGCCGTTTGAGCAGAGAGCTCTGTGGATGCAGAAAGCGGCGGACATCTTGGAGCGCGATCGCGAAATTTACGCTGAAATGATGACTCTGGAAATGGGTAAAACGCTCAAATCTGCGATCGGCGAAGTGGAAAAATGCGCCTTAGTTTGTCGGTATTACGCCAAAAATGCCGCTCAATTTATGGCAGACGTACCGGCAACCACTGACGCTAGCAGCAGCTTTGTCCGCTACCAACCGCTAGGCGCTATTTTAGCCGTTATGCCCTGGAATTTCCCATTTTGGCAAGTTTTTCGGTTTGCGGCGCCGGCGCTGATGGCGGGCAATGTCGGCTTGCTCAAACACGCTTCCAACGTGCCTCAGTGCGCTTTGAAAATCGAAGAAATTTTTACGCTTGCTGGCTTTCCCGAAGGCGTGTTTCAAACTTTGTTAGTTGGCGCCGACAAAGTAGCCGATATCGTTGCGGACGATCGTATAAAAGCAGCAACTCTCACCGGTAGCGAACCAGCGGGTGAAAGTTTGGCAGCAAATGCGGGCAAAAATTTGAAAAAAGTAGTGCTGGAATTGGGAGGAAGCGACCCATTTATTGTGATGTCGAGCGCCGATGTAGCAGCAGCTTTATCAACTGCTGTGACATCCCGGATGCTCAATAACGGTCAATCTTGCATCGCCGCCAAACGCTTTATTTTAGCAGAAGAGATTGCCGACGAATTCATCACAGGATTTGTCGAAAAATTCGAGCAATTAAAAGTAGGCGATCCGATGTTGCCAGAAACCGATATCGGCCCTTTAGCTACTCCCGCAATCCTCAAAGACTTGGACAATCAAGTGCAAACTTGCATCCAATCGGGAGCAAAACTTCTGACAGGTGGCCGCCGATTGTCAGAGAATGCCGGCAATTTCTACTTGCCAACTATTTTGGCAGATATTCCGCCGAATGCCTCTGCCCGTCAAGAAGAATTTTTCGGGCCCGTAGCTTTAGTATTCCGAGTTGCAGGCATCGATGAGGCGATCGCCCTGGCAAATAGCACATCTTTTGGCTTGGGTGCGTCAGCTTGGACTACAGTAAACTCAGAGAGCGATCGATTTATTTCCGAACTAGAGGCGGGCGCGGTATTCATCAACGGTTTAGTAAAATCCGACCCTAGATTGCCCTTCGGCGGCATCAAACGCTCCGGTTACGGACGCGAATTGAGCATCCAGGGAATGCACGAATTTGTTAACATAAAAACAGTGTGGGTGAAATAAGCTCCCACTGTATCAACCGATCGCACAAATCTACATAAGTCTGCGTTTATCTGCGTTTATCTGCGGTTAAAAATTCCCATTTAGTATTTTTGCGATCGGTTGAAAAAGACAAAAAAACCATTAACCGAGGAGAGAAACGGAAATGAACACAGCTCAACTATTGGTAAAATGTTTAGAAAATGAAGGCGTCGAATACGTCTTTGGACTTCCCGGAGAAGAAAATTTAGAAGTTCTAGAAGCCCTGAGAAACTCTTCAATTAAATTTATTACTACTCGCCACGAACAAGGCGCCGCATTCATGGCAGACGTTTACGGTCGTCTCACCGGCAAAGCCGGCGTTTGCTTGTCCACCTTGGGCCCAGGCGCAACTAACTTAATGACAGGAGTTGCTGACGCCAACTTAGACGGCGCTCCTTTAATAGCAATTACCGGACAAGTCGGCACAGATAGAATGCACATAGAATCGCACCAATATTTAGATTTGGTCGCCATGTTTGCGCCAGTTACTAAGTGGAATGCTCAAATTGTTCGCCCCAGCACGACGGCCGAAATTGTCCGCAAAGCCTTTAAAGTAGCTCAAAGTGAAAAGCCGGGAGCAGTTCACATTGACTTACCTGAAAACATCGCAGCCATGCCTGCTGAAGGACAGCCGCTCACCAAAGACAACCGCGAAAAAACTTTTGGCGCTTACCAAAGCTTGAATAAAGCCGCTGTGGCAATTTCCAAGGCAAAAAGTCCTCTGCTTTTAGTAGGAAACGGCGCGATCCGCGCTAACGGCAGCGATGCTTTGACACAGTTTGCTACTCGATTGAATATTCCTGTAGCTAATACTTTCATGGGTAAAGGTGTTATTCCTTATACTCATCCTTTGGCACTCTGGACGACGGGATTGCAAAAACGGGATTACATTAGCTGTGCTTTTGAAGAAACGGATTTAGTGATTGCTGTTGGCTACGATTTGATTGAATATTCCCCGAAAAAGTGGAATCCCGAAGGAAAAATTCCGATTATTCACATTGGATCTTTGCCAGCCGAAATTGACAGCAGTTATATTCCTCTTATAGAAGTTGTGGGGGATATTTCTGATTCCCTCAATGAAATTTTGCAGCGTGCCGATCGCATGGAGAAAGTAGACCCTTTTGCTAAGCAATTGCGGGCGGATATTCGGGCTGGGTACGAACAATATGCAGCCGACGACGGTTTCCCGATCAAGCCACAAAAACTCATTTACGATTTGCGGCAAATCCTGGACCCGGAAGATATTCTTATATCTGATGTGGGAGCTCACAAAATGTGGATCGCGCGGCACTATCATTGCGATCGCCCGAATACCTGTTTGATTTCCAACGGCTTTGCGGCGATGGGAATTGCGATTCCGGGTGCGGTAGCTGCAAAACTCGTTTATCCCGATCGCAAAGTAGTAGCCGCCACCGGCGATGGTGGTTTTATGATGAATTGCCAAGAGTTAGAAACTGCTTTGCGAGTCGGTACTAATTTTGTGACGCTGATATTTAATGACGGCGGTTACGGGTTAATTGAATGGAAGCAGCAAGATTATTTTGGTCATTCCGATTTCGTCAAATTTGGCAATCCCGATTTTGTGAAATTTGCGGAAAGTATGGGTTTAAAAGGCTATCGAGTGGAATCTGCAACAGATTTTATTCCGATTCTGAAAGAAGCCCTGGCTCAAGATGTCCCTTGCGTGATTGACTGTCCGGTAGACTATCGGGAAAATGCGCGTTTCAGTCAATTATCTGGGGATATGAGTTGCAATTTGTAATAGTAGCTAGAGCCTCGGCTTCTTTAATAAGTCGGGGTTCTAATAATGGATATTCTTCGAGATAGAGTTTTGTAGCTTGTTTAAGATTGGCGATCGCTTCTTCTATGGTTTCGCCTGGGTCAACCGTGCTGACTTCAGGACATTCGGCAATGTACATATCTTCTTCTTGGTAAATGATGCCTGTGAAGCTTGGATTTTTCCTTATAATTTTCGCTTCCATTTAGATAACGCTCAAGCTAGCATCCGGGCGTGAGCAATTTCTCTATCACCTATGAGACGGACTTGGGAGCTAAAGAGTGAAATAATAGCTAATGTTTTCCCCGTCAAGGTAACAAATTCTACTTCATATCCTACCCCACCTTGATGTACTAAAACAACAGTGCCAATATCGCCTTGGCTTAATTTTTTTTCTGGGATATCAATTGTTAAAACAATGCTGTCAAGTTCTTGAATCATTTTATTTTTTAATCTGGTGGATAGGCACTTACTAGCCTGGGAGTGTCGCCTCCGGTTTCAATAAACCAAACAGAACGCACAAAGGGTTTTCTGCCATCTGCTGCTAGCATTTCTCCTTCAATAACGTACCGACTGCCAAAAGGAGATTCTTCAATTTTAGCTAATTCATGGTCGGCGGCATGACGCAGCAAGGCCGTTGCCATGATTTCCCAAGCATCAACTGAAAAGCCAAACCGTAAAAAAAATTTTGCTTTGCTTTTCCCGTCGCGGTGGGTGAGTGAGAGCAGATATTCGGTAATTTTCTTTTCAGGAACGACTGCTCTTTCATAATTGGGCAGTTTCAAGCACTCTCTCCAAAGCTTACTCTTGTATATTAACCAGAGTGGAGGCGATCGGTCAAGCAGGGGCGATTACCTACGGGATAGCTGCGCCTCGCGTGCTTTTTGACAAGTTGGGATGTAAGGGCGATCGCTATTACGTCAGTCATTATTCCGCACTGTTTGCTAGAATTATTTAAGTCAGCTATAAGGACGGCTATGACTGAAGCTATCTCAACAAAAAATGAATATCAAATAACTGTGAGTTCTCCAGTTTGGCAAAGAGTTGAGCAAATTGCCGCAGAATTTAACTTGTCAGTTTCGGAACTATTGGAACAGATAGGCAAAAATCAACTCAAAGTTGTTGCGGTTCCCGGTAATTCAGTAAAAGTGAGTGAGCAAGATATTGCAAATGCGTTTATTTGGTTAGCCGCCCAAACTAATGTAGCAATCAACGCCTACAAGCTACAAAAACTTATATATTACGCTCAAGCTTGGTATTTAGGAGTTTACGGAAAGCCACTATTTGATGCAGATTTTCAAGCAGGGATTCACGGGCCGGTTATTCCTGATTTATTAGAAAAGTATCAACGCCAATTTAGTTGGGAACGCATTACAGAGAAAATCGAACAACCGAAAATTCCCCAAAAAGTTGGGCAATTTATCGAAGAAGTTGCGGAGGCATATTTTGAGTATGATGATGAAACTTTGGAACGAATGATTTGCAGTGAAATGCCTTGGCTGGAAGCGAGAGGGGATTTGCCGAGAGACGAATCTTGTCATGGGATTATTTCTCACGAATCGATGAAGAAATATTATTCGGGCCGTTTCTTCTCTAAATAATATAAGGGCGATTCCCTACGGGATAGCTGCGCCGCGCGTGCTTTTTGACAATTTGGGATGTAAGGGCGATCGCACTTTTTCAGCTTCAAGTATTCGGATTAGCTGTTACCTGCGTGATGTACGGGATAATCAGGTCAAAATCCTTACGGATTTCTGCCAGTTGTTTTACCTAAGTATGAGAAGCATAAATCACTTCCTCTTACTTCGGGCGATCGGTTGCAATTTGCTTCTCAATCTCTCCGTAGAGTTTTATTTTAACTTGTCGGATTTGATATGATGCGTTTTTTCAGTCAATTCAGACCTAGTTGAGTTTTTGGCTACTTAAACTAATATTTAAGGACACTAACTAAGAAAGAGCCTATTTTTTGATTGTTTAGCGACACGCCACACTTCTCTCTAAAATATCATCACTTCAAACCCAATAATAAGGCGATTCCGCCGATCGCACCAACTACCCCCAAAACAGCCCGAAGGCTCACTTTTTCGCCCGCCAGCACCGCTAAAGGCAGTATAAATAGGGGACTGGTAGAACTGAGTGCTTGAGCTATTGCTGCGGGTGCATATTTCAGCGAAGTCTGTTGCAGAAAAATTCCGAGATAGGTTCCTAAAAAAGCTGCTAGAATTATTGCACCTAATAGTTTGGGCGCTTTTAATTGTTTGAAACTGTCAAGTTTTTTGGGGTTCAAAAAGCATAGCATAACGGCCATGCCGCCGCTCAAACGCAAGGCGGCTGTCCACAGGGGATCAATATCTATTTGAGTGAAAGCGGCGCGGGATAAAATTGCTCCGATGGCGTGGGATGTTTGTCCTAATAAACTAATGGCTAATCCTTGCCAAAGATGTTTTGATGGTAAGGTTGTTTCGGCTGTTCGTTCGGCAATTACCCAAGCTACGCCGCAAATTGTTAAAAGAATGCCAGTACAAGCAATGGGCGATAACTTTTCTTGCAAAAAGATTAAGCCGAATAAAGCTGTTAAAGGGGGAGATAGGGTTTCTAAAAGCAGCGTTCGCCTCGCGCCTAAATATTTTAAGACGATAAAGAAAGCGGTGTCTCCGATGCCAATTCCTAGGCCGCCGCTGATGAGCAGCATTGCTAAAATATTAGGGTTGATTGCGGGTAAGGGTTTACCTAAAATTAGTGTAGTGGCAAGGAGCATGAAAAGGGCGATCGCACCTTTGAGTAAATTTAGCACGACTGCGGGGATTTGCTGTCCCACTCGCTGCCAGATGCTGGAAGATAGAGCCCAGACAAATGCAGCGCCTAAAGCGGCAATTTCACCCATAAAATCTATTGACGGTTGACGGTTGACTGTTGACTGTTGACTGACTAACGACTAATGACTAACGACTAATGACTAATGACTGTTGTTACCGATGCCCGATGCCCGATTCCCCATGCCCGATGCCCGATTCCCGATGCCCGATTCCCCATGCCATATAAATTAGGGTTCCAGACTTATCATCTGGAACCCTAGATTTATTAAGCTTCTTTAGCAGTGGGCGGGGAGAGAATCGAACTCTCATACCTTTCGGTGTCAGATTTTGAGTCTGATGCGTCTACCAATTTCGCCACCCGCCCTTTTTCGTTTCACCATCATAACACATTGATCGATTTCCTGCAAGCAAAGATTCATAATCTTTTGAACTTGCCCAACGATCGATCTCTCTGGCGCGCAATACTGGTACAGGATGGGACAACTGAGCCGTTTGAGCTTGTTTGAGCATTTCTCCCAGTTGAGTGCTGCTGAGGTCGTCGTAGGCCCGCGCCTGCGCCAAAAACGCATCTACATTCAGTTTCGGAGCTAAAGTCGGCGAACCTCCGGCCAGTTTCATCAACAGCGATGCTACCACTTTTGGGTCTTGGGTGGCGAGCAAGGCGGCGCGATCGCACGTAAATTCCGCACACCGCAACCATTCCAACATTTGCGCCTGCAAACCCTGCGCCAGCACGGTTCCCACAGGCGAAATTTGACCTGCAGCCAACACAATTAAATTAGCCAGAGTCAGGTAAACTCCGTGCTCGCACTTCAAATGCCCCAACTCGTGAGCAATTACTGCCTTAACTTCCTCGTCTGTGAGCAAATCAATCAGAGAAGTGTGCATCACCACAAAAGGCTGTTTTCCCCGCATCGCAAACGTGTAAGCATTTGGCATCGGATGCTGGCGGACATAAAGCTGCGGCGGCTCCAAATCAAGAGTTTTGCAGGCATCCAACAACAATTGATGCAGGTGGGGCAATTGATTTTCGCCGACTTGGACACTGGAAGCCAGATTTTCCAGCATAAAAAACTGTTCGCCAAGTTGTCCCAACAACTGCCGGACGATCAAATCCAGGCCCGGCAGTTGTTTGAGAGTGCTGGTAGCTTCCAAGTCTAGGGGGTGGCGAAACTGGTCTGCTTTCAAACCGATGAGGGGTATGTTAGACATTTTAATCCTGAGTCATTAGTCATTGGTCATTAGTCATTGGTCATTGGAAAGTGGGAATTGGCAATTGGGAAGCGGGAATTGAAAAAGGTTGAATTATTTTTCTTTCTTCCTTTTTCCTTCTTCCTAATGACTAATGACTGCTGACTAATGACTAATGACTAATTAACAGTTTAAACCCGATCGCACGGGATTGACAGGAGCCTCTGCAGTCGCCGGGTCTGTACCCTCTTTGACCCGTCGCAAATTCGCTCCCAATTTTTGCAGTTTCACCTCTAACTGCTCGTAGCCGCGGTCTAAATGCTGCAAGCTGCTGATGGTGGTGACACCATCGGCTGCAAGTCCCGCTAATACTAACGCCGCCGAAGCCCGCAAATCTGTTGCCACTACCGGCGCACCGGACAGCCGCGACACTCCGCGCACAATCGCGACATTGCCTTTAAGGCGAATGTCGGCGCCCATGCGGTTGAGTTCTGCTACGTGGCGCAAGCGATTCTCAAACACGGTTTCTTTGATCAAGCTGTCTCCTTCGCTCAGCGTCAGCAAAGCCATAAACTGAGCTTGCATATCTGTGGGGAAACCGGGATAAGGCAGAGTTTCGATGTCTGTGGCGGAGTGAGTTTGGCCGGGAACTATCCGCAAAATGTCGGGGGATTCTGCAATAATTTTCGCCCCAATTGTCTGCAATTTGGCAATGACTGCGGTCAGGTGGTCGGGAATTACTGGCGACAAACTGATTTCCGAGTGAGTGATGGCTCCTGCTACTAAAAATGTTCCGGCTTCAATGCGATCGGGAATAATTGGATAGTCTACCGCGTGCAGCTTGGGAACTCCCGAAATGACGATCGTATTCGTGCCCGCGCCTTGAATTTTTGCTCCCATGGCGCGGCAGAAATTCGCCAAATCTGCGACTTCCGGCTCTTGAGCCGCATTTTCAATCACGGTTTCTCCTTCAGCCAGAGTCGCCGCCATCATCAAAGTTTCAGTTGCGCCAACGCTGGGGTAGTCCAAATAAATTTTGGCTCCTTTCAGGCGGCGGTTCGGCCCTTTGACGTAAGCGTGAACCGTGCCGTGGTCGATGTGGACTTCGGCGCCGAGAGCTTGCAGACCGCGAACGTGGAGTTCAACGGGTCGCGCACCGATGGCGCAGCCACCGGGCAAGGGCACTTTGGCAAATCCCAAACGCGCTAGCAGTGGGCCGATGATGAAGAAGCTCGCCCGCAGTTGGCTGACTAATTCGTAGGGGGCTTGAGCGTCTATGAGGTTGCTGGCGTTGATGTCTAAAACGTCGCCGTGCTGCAGTAATTTGACTCCTACAGCCGAGAGAATTTGCCCCATGCGGGCAACATCGACTAGACCGGGAACGTTGCGGAGACGGCAATCCTCTGGGCATAGCAGGGCTCCTGCCATGACGACTAAGGCCGAGTTTTTGGCGCCGCTGATTTTGACGTGTCCTTTAAGGGGCTGGCGACCCCAAATTTGCAATACTTGTTGGTCGCTTTCAGGTGAAGCTGGCAGGTTAGATGAGTTCTGAGCTGGTGTAATGGGTTTGCCCTCCATAATTCGCTTCGTTACTTTATACATTATTAATTTTGGTTCGATTTTACCGGAAAGTTTTTATATGTCTAGGGGTAACATTAGGAATTCCGGGAATTGTATTTGCTGGAATTCAATCTGGACAAGGCTTTCAGGTTTAATCGCACAAATAATGTCGATCGAGTCTCATGAAATTATCTGTATCAAAATTTACGTTCATTTGTAGCGGTCGCTCGGATCGCAGATGTTGTACTTTTGTCAACGATCTTTTGAAGTAAAAGCCGGCTGGGTTGTTGACAAAGGTGTAAGATATCTGTTCGATCGACAATGCCAGAAAGTTAACACATTGTCGATCGCCCCATTGCCTGTGCTACCCTGTGACAACAACCTAGAGCCAAAGCTACTCCTAGCATATGGTTCACATTAAACGGATCGAACTGACTAACTTTAAATCTTTTGGCGGCACGACGGCCATTCCCGTGCTGCCCGGTTTTACTGTGGTTTCCGGGCCCAACGGTTCTGGGAAGTCCAACATCCTCGACGCTTTGCTGTTTTGTCTCGGACTTTCGAGTTCTAAGGGAATGCGGGCTGAACGTTTGCCGGATTTGGTGAACAGCGCCCAAAACAAACGCGGTACGATCGAAGCTAGCGTGACTGCGACTTTTGCCCTGGAAGATGTGGGAGAGGAATGGTTCGCGCGGGATGAAGATGAGGAGGAAAATGCAGCAGATGAGTTATCTGTGGAAGCAGAGGAAGTCGAAGGGATAGAAACTGCCGAAACTCAAGACAACAACGGACAATCATCTGCCAATCGAAAATCCAAAATCGAAAATCGAAAATCGGAAGAGTTATCTGTTGAAGCAGAGGAAGTCGAAGGGATAGAAACTGCCGAAACTCAAGACAACAACGGACAATCATCTTCTGTCAATCAAGAATCGCCTCTCTCTGTTGCAGAAGCCGAAGGGATAGAAATTACCGAAACTCCAGACAACAACGGCCAATCACCTGCTGCCAATCGAAAATCCAAAATCCAAAATCAAAAATCGGATGAGTTGTCTGTTGAAGACGTAGAAGAAATAGAAATCGCAGCAACTCAAGACAACAACGGACAACTACTCGCTACTAATAAAAAATCCAAAATCGAAAATCAAAAATCGGATGAGTGGAGTGTGACGCGCAAACTTCGGGTAACTCGCCAAGGTACTTACACTTCAACTTATTACATTAACGGCCAACCTTGCACCCTGACTCAACTTCACGAACAACTCAACCGCTTGCGAATTTATCCCGAAGGCTATAACGTCGTGCTGCAAGGAGACGTTACCAGCATTATTTCGATGAATTCTAAGGAACGCAGAGAAATCATTGACGAATTAGCTGGGGTGGCTCAGTTCGATCGCAAAATCTCCTTAGCTAGGCAGAAGTTGGATGAAGTTAAAGAGGTGGAAGAACGCAGCAGGATTGTGGAAAAAGAGCTGATGTCTCAGCGCGATAGACTGGCTTCCGATCGCACAAAAGCGGAAAAATATCAAAAATTGCGGGCGGAATTTCAAGAAAAGTCGCAGTGGGAAATTGTGCTGAAATTCCGGCAATTGCAAAAGCAAGAATGGAAACTGCGCGAACAAATCGAAGCGGGCGATCGCACTTCAGCATCTCTTACCGAACAACTGCAAACAATTAGCACCCAAATTCAAGCAGCAACCGCCGAACTAGACGCGCTGAATGCCCGCGTTAAAGCTTTGGGAGAGTCGGAATTGTTGGCTTTGCAAGCGACGATTGCCACTCAGGAAGCGGAAAGGCGGCAACTGCAAAACCGCAAACAGGATTTGGAAAAAACTGCTGGGCAAATGGCGGCTAATATAGCACAAACCGAGGAAGAAGTTCGGCAATTTCGGCAAAGTTTGGAGCAAATTGAGATTGAAATATCTTATGTTAAGTCTCAAATAGGAAGTTTGCAGGAACAGCGGGACGCAGCCCAGCAAAGTTTAGATGAAAATCGGGAAGTTGCAAATGCGATCGCCTCCACGGCAGAAGTTTGGGTACAGCAGCAAACGGAACTGCACCGCCAAATCGAAACAATTCAACAAACTTTGGAACCGCAGCGTACAGAACAAGCTACCATTGGCGAAAGAGCCGATCGCCTGCAAAGTCAAATTCAAGAACAAAACCAATCGCTGCAAGTATTGGAACAGGAAATTGCAGCGAAAAAAGAGCAGCAATCTCGCCTTGTGGAAACCAAAGGCGTGGCATCTTTGCAAGTAGAATCGCTGAATCAGATTTTAGTCGAAGCCGAACAAGAATTACAACTGCAACAGGAAACTCAAACTCGTTTGTTGGAAGAACAGCGGGAAAGACAGCGCAAATTAGACAAACTAGAAGTGCAGTTTCAAGCACTGCAAGAAGCGACGGGAACGTTTACTGCAAAAATTGTCGCGCAAAGCGGAATTGGCGGAGTTTGCGGCTTGGTGGCTCAACTGGGTAGGGTGGAACCGCGCTATCAGTTGGCGCTCGAAATTGCGGCGGGCGGGCGCATGGGAAATATGGTGGTGGAAGATGACAGCGTGGCTGCTGCTGCGATCGAATTGTTGAAACAAAAACGGGCGGGAAGGATGACGTTTTTGCCTTTGAATAAGATTAGGGGCGGCAGGTATTCGGTGAATGAAAATTTGCGGCGCGCGGCTGGGTTTGTGGATGCGGCTGTTAATTTGATTGATTGCGATTCGCGGTATCAGGAAATTTTTGCTTACGTTTTTGGCAGTACGGTTGTGTTTAGCAACCTCAGCGACGCGCGCCGCTATTTGGGACAGTACCGGATTGTCACTTTGGACGGGGAAATTTTGGAAACTAGCGGGGCGATGACTGGGGGAAGTTCTACTAACAGATCTACTTTGCATTTTGGCACGGTTGAGGCTAGTGAGGCTGCTAGTGAAGCGCGGACGATCGCATCTTTGCAAGAAAGGTTGGAGGAAATTGAGCGGATTTTGGAACGGTGCAAAATTGCGATCGATCGCGCTTCTGTTGCAGTCAAAACTCGCAGCCAAGAATTGATGGAAGCGAAACAAAATTTGCGCGAAAATCAGTTGCGCTTGGAACAGTTGGATTCAGAAATTAAGAATTTGCAAGCGCAACAGGAACAAGTGCGATCGCAAATTGCCAAAAATACACAGGAATTAACTAATTCGCGATCGAGATTGCAGTTGCTGGAACGAGAATTGCCCGCACAGGAAACTCAATTGCAACAGTATCGGCAAACTTTGGCGCAGTTGGAAGAGTCGAACAGTCACAGCGAATGGCAGCAAATGCAATCGGGTTTGCGCGCTCTAGAAGCGCAACTGCAAGAGCGAGAATTGGCTCTGAGAAACGTCCAGCAGCGCCTTGTAGACTTGGAAAATCAATTCGGGCGTTTGGAAGACAAAATTAAGGAAGGCAGCGAGAAATTGCAGGAATGGCAAGTGCAGCAAAACGCCGGGGCGGATGCACTCGATCGCATTGTTTCGCAGCAGTTAGAACTCGATCGGCAAATTGCAGAAGCTAAGGCGGCTTTGGGGGAAATTGAGGAAAAATTGGGCGTGGAAAAGGGAGAGCGCGATCGGGCGGAATCTCAATTGCGAGAACAGCATTTAGCCAAACAACAGTTACAATGGCAGTTGCAAAAACTCCACGAAACCCAGCAAGAACGCCGGGAACAATTAGCCGCTGTCCGCACTCTATTGGAAACGCAGCGGGCGGAAATGCCCGACCCCGTGCCGTCAATTCCTGAAAATGTCGAGAAAGCCAATTTGACGGAATTGCAGCAGGAAGTAAAGGCGATCGCCAAGCGCATTCAAGCTTTAGAACCAGTCAATATGCTAGCCTTGGAAGAGTACAACCGCACTCAAGAACGCCTTCAAGAATTGAGTCAAAAATTGACGACATTGGAAGGAGAACGCACTGAACTGCTGTTGAGAATCGAAAACTTTACCACACTCAGGCGACGCGCTTTTAAGGAAGCTTTCGACGCGGTTAACGAGAACTTCCAGACTATCTTTGCGGAACTTTCCGAAGGCGATGGCTATCTCCAGCTAGATGACCAGGAAGACCCTTTCAGCAGTGGCTTGAATTTGGTGGCTCACCCTAAGGGCAAACCCGTACAGCGGCTGGCTTCCATGTCTGGAGGCGAAAAGTCGTTGACAGCGCTGAGTTTTATTTTTGCGCTGCAACGCTACCGCCCGTCTACGTTTTACGCTTTTGATGAAGTGGATATGTTTTTGGATGGGGCAAATGTGGAGCGATTGGCTAGAATGATAAAGCGACAGTCGGAACAAGCCCAGTTTATTGTGGTGAGTTTGCGGCGACCTATGATTCAATCGGCTGAGCGTACAATTGGTGTTACTCAAGCACGGGGAGCTTATACTCAAGTCATAGGACTGAAGTTGTAGTCCGGGAGTCTCTGTTGATGACCCTACCCAAAAACGGATACAAGCCGCCGACAACAGTCGTGGATAGATCAAAATTTTAGACCCTAGTTCCAGCTCCCACATTCCTCTGTGGAGTAAATCTAAAATCTAAAATCTAAAATCTAAAATCGACTGACTGAAGTTGTAGTCCCGGAGTCTCTGTTAAAGCTCGTGTTGAGTGATATATGTACTTATTGACACTCCTCGCCCGGTCGGTACGAGGATTCTTGGCTCACCGAGACCACTTAAACTAGATTCCTTGAAGTCTCTAGCCCAGAGGTGGGACTCTCCCCAAGCGTTAATTCGGGTATGCCCTACCCTATTTGCTTTTAGGCAAGTCCTGTTTCAGTTTGAAGCAAATTCGCTTCACATGCTGTTTGTCTAGCTCCTCTGAATCTTTTACCTACTGCGAGGTGGAGTCTAGAAAAATGCAGTAGAACCGCTTAGATTCAATTTTCAAGGTTCAGCGCTTTGTCTTTTGACAGCTAGGTTTTTAGAGTGGTTGATTACCTTTCCACTACTACAAGCATACAGCAAAGCCGTGCTAGAAGCACGGGGGTTTTAGGCCCATTTTTATGATAAATAAGGATTAAAGTTAGAATGACATCAGAACAAATCTGCCAACGCTCCGACCTTCTCGGCACTCAAGTCATCACTCGCGACAGAGGTAAACGCTTGGGGGTGGTTAGTCAATTGTGGGTGGACATCGATCGGCGGGAAGTTGTGGCGATCGGTCTGCGTGATAATATATTCGCGGTCGCTGGAATGCCGAGGTTTATGTTCCTCAGCAATGTCAGTGAAATCGGCGACGTGCTGTTGGTGGAAGATGAGAGCGCGATCGAAGATGATGTTGATGTTGAAGTCTACAGCATTTTGATTAACAGCGAAGTTATTACCGAAACCGGCGAACTTTTAGGTAGGGTGCGGGGCTTTAGGTTCGACCCCGAAGACGGTAAGTTAGTTTCTATAATTATCGCTTCCCTGGGAATCCCCCAAATCCCCGACCAAGTTCTCAGCACTTACGAGTTGGGGATTGAAGAAATTGTCAGCAGTGGCCCGAATCGCTTGATTGTGTTTGAAGGTTCCGAGGAAAGGCTCAGGCAGCTTAGTGTGGGTTTGCTGGAGCGCGTTGGTTTGGGCCAAGCACCTTGGGAACGAGAAGAGGACGAGGCAGGTTATTATCCGAAACCCGTGGCTACGGGCAATCAATTGGGCCCGGGCGTGCGGATACCAGCACCGGAAATGCGGAGCCGCGTAGCTGCGCCTGCGGTGGAGGAAGTTCCTTGGGATGAGGATTTAGAGTGGAATCGGCCTGCGGTTCGCCAGCCGCCGATGCGCGCGGTGCAGGTACAGCAGCCGCCAATCGACGATTACGAGGATTACGAAGAGGATAATTGGGGCGGGGAGGAGGACGATTACGAAGAGGAGGAGTACGAGGAGAAGCCGCAATACACTCGCGCCGAGATTTCTCGCCCGAAGCAGCCGGTGGTGGAGTACGAAGATGATGTGGAGGCTGATGCTTGGGCTGACGATGAGGCACCGAAGCCTTACCAGGCTCCTCGCGTGAATATCCCTGAGAAAACTAAGACTCCTGAGTACGAGGAAGAGCCTGGTTATTAGAAATTAATCCATTAGCTCAAACCAATATTTGGCACTCTTCTTAAGAACGGGCAAGATGCCCGTTCCACAATCAAGTTTATTTTTTGTGGAACGGGCTTCTAGCCCGTTGCTGATATTGGTGCAAGATGTGAGTTTAAACTGAGATGTGGCACCATTCTTAAGAACAGGCAAGATGCCTGTTCCACAAAGAGTAGATTTTCTTGTGGAACGGGCTTCTAGCCCGTTGCTGATATTGGTGCAAGATGTGAGTTTAAACTGAGATGTGGCACCATTCTTAAGAACAGGCAAGATGCCTGTTCCACAAAGAGTAGATTTTCTTGTGGAACGGGCTTCTAGCCCGTTGCTGATATTGGTGCGCTCAATCTAATTAAATTAGATCCATGAACTAGAGAATACTGGCATGGCAGTTTATTATACTTTTGCTGACGTTTCATATTATGTTAATGATCGAAAAAGATTTTGCTAAAAATGTTGCTTTCAGATTAATAACATATCTAATTTTTCCAATTTTTTTATCCACCACCACGGCTGAAATTGTCTTGCGAGTTGCGGGATACAAACCCTGGCAAATAGAAAATGTCGATGTTGCGGTCGAACCAAAAGGTAACTTTTTTACCAAAGACTCGGAACTTGGCTACAAGCATTGGCCGGGTAAATTCAAGGTGACACTTAACGGCAATTACTCGTTTAATGCAACTCATCTCAATAATAGTCTCAGAATAACACATCCCCTCAATACTTACAATTTATCGTCAAAAAAACCTGAAATTTGGATATTTGGCTGTTCTTTTACCTACGGTTGGTCATTGAATGACAGCGAAACTTATGCTTGGTTGCTGCAAGAGAAATTACCGAAATATGAAATAGTGAATTTTGGCGTTAACGGCTACGGCACGCTGCACTCGTTAATTCAGTTCAAAGCAGCACTCAAACAAGGAAATAAACCAAAAATTGCGGTGATTGCTTATGCGGGATTTCACGACCGCCGCAATACTTTGTTAAGGGCTAGAAGAAAGCAAATGGCTGCTTGGAATAAACTGGGTATTTTATTCCAGCCCGATGCTAGGCTGAATGGAGAAAATAATTTTACATACCAAATGGCAAAACTTGAATATCACGAGTTCCCCCTGATGCGGGTTTCTGCATTAAGCCATTTTTTGGAGGTTAATTACAATCAATTTGAAGAGGGATTGTACAAAAGTCACGAGGTTTCTAAGGCAATTATTCAAGAGTTTAACCGTGTGGCCGAGGCTAATGGTGTTAAGTTAGTTGTGGCCGGAATTAATGTCGGTTCTGCTAAGATGTTGGGGGAGTTAAGTCAGGAGGGAATTTCTACGGCGGATATTTCGGTTGATTTGAAAATACCTGCCAATAATAATTTACCTCATGACCTTCATCCAAGTGCGATCGCGAATCGGCAATATGCAGAAAAGTTGGACGTTTTTTTGCAAGGTAGTGTTTTAAGGTAACAATCTTGGACGCGCATCCATACCAAAGAAACCGGGTTTTTACCGAAATTAAAAGTTTTGATGCAAGATTTTGGCAAAAAAACCCGGTTTCTGACTACCCGTGCGTCCAGGACTATACAATTGATTGAGGGTTGCTAGAGTGATGGAAGTATTTGATGTTGTTTCTTTTAAATTGCCTCGAAAATTTCTAATTGATGGGTTTTTCCTGTTTTTACTTGTTCTCCTCACAGTTGCAGTAACATCAATCTATGTATCCAGCGAACATACTTTTTATTGGTGGGATTACGCGGGATACAATACCGCTACAGTCAACACGGCAAATTTATTTCGAGAGTCGCCAGATAAAGCATGGCGCGGAGTTATAGAATCGCTATCTAAGGAAAAAAACCTATTAATTTCTCTGCCGTTAGTGCCGTTTATTCTCTTATTTGGCGAGTCTCGGCTGAGTTACATTCTCAGTGTATCCCTGATTTATGTGCTGCCGTTTCGTCTGTTGCTGGGGGCAATTTCTGCAAAGCTAATTCCAGTTTATCCCCGCCGGGTATTTTGGTCAACTGTGCTGCTGAGTTTATTAATTCCTATGAGTTGGATACCGACTCTGCGGGGATATCTGGATACTGGCGGCTGTGTGTTTGTAGCCTTGGCAATTTTGGTTTATTTGCAGGATGTCACGCTGAAATCTTGGTGGAAAATCCCGTTGATTGGGTTTTTGCTGGCGGCGGCGATTCTGTTGCGGCGCCATTTTGCTTATAGTGCGATCGCATTTTTTGGTGCCGCGACTTTACAGGCTTTCATCGAGTTTATTGTACAGTATAGCAATCCCAAGGCAGTTATCACAATGGTTCAGGCTTTTAGCCGGGACGGGCTAGAAGCCCATCCCACAAGTCATTTAGGATTGCTATTTCAAAGTATTCAAAACAAAGGTTGGAAAAATTTGTTTGAATCCGCTGTAAAATTGGGCTTGATAGCTGTAACTAGCTTGATTATTTTAATGTTGGTAGCGGGGGATTTTACTCGCAGTGCTCTGACGGTTGACTACCGCAATTTGTATGTCGCTTGGAGTTTGCCTGTAAATGATATTTTAACTCGTTATGCGGATTTTTACGGTTTGGGAACTTGGCTGCTGGTACTGATTGGTTTTTCGGCGGGAATTCTGACTCGAATGCTGGTTCCGGCGGCGGCTATTTTTGTTTCGCTGTTTGGGGTTTTGTCGCTGATTGAATGGCTGTTAGTGTTGCGTTATGGCTACTTGCACTATACAATTCATATTACACCGATCGCACTTTTGGGACTCTCCACATTTTTCTGGACAACTTGGCTGACACTCAAGGGAAAAGTCCGGTATTTCATGCTGGGCGCGGCGGGTTTGTACCTGGTTTTGAATGCCGGAGTCGGGTTAATTCCTCTCAAAATAGATTTGCCAAGACTGTTTGTGGGTAATTTTCCGCCGTTAGTGCGATCGGACTACGATGAAGTTGTAAAATTAGTAGAGTTTCTGCGAAAATTAGCACCGAATGAAGAACCAATTTATATTGCTGGTGCTTCTAACAATTTCAATGCTAATATCCTCAGACAAGCCAACCGAAAATTAAACCCGCCGGAGGGCTGGTGGAAATTAAATACAATCGGGAGGCCGCAAATTGACTCGCGCGATACTTACCCGCTACCGGAGTTGTTGCAGGCACAATATGCGGTGGTTGCTGTACCTTTTCAGCAGGTGTTGCCGACTGACGAACAAGTTTTGCGATCGCACGAACAAGATGTTGTTAAAGTTGTGTACGATGCCTTTACTCAAAACTGGGAAATTGCCCGCGATTTCCAATTGCTACCGGAACAGTTTAAGCTAGAAAACGGCGTGACACTCAGCGTTTACCGGAGGATGCGGCCGACTGATACAGCAACGGCAGTTAGGACTCTGGATGCAATGCAGCGACAAATAGTCGATCGACCAGGCACGCAGTTAGATTGGATTAGTTTGCATCAATCAATCTACACAAGTGCCAATTATTCAGTAAGTCAAGAATCGGATAACCTATATAATATTGTAACTCATCCAATTAAAAACAGCAAGAAACTCGATACATCTTTTCTGTATTTAGGTTCCATTTCAGATAAAGTAAAAGTTACCGGCAAACTCAATTTACCTAACCAACAATGTCCGGGAGTTGCCCTGCGCTTGACTTTGTGGGACAAGCAAGGTAAATTAGTAGACTCAGCAGAGATGGCTTATAGTCAAAAAAGTTATCTCGCCTTAAATCTATTAGTTGAAGGCAAAAATCCCATTTATCTGCTGCTTGAGGTATTGAGTAGCAGCCAACAGGATTTAACAAACCAATGTCAACTGGAGATTAACAATTTGGCTGTCAGTAGATAAATTGAACCGTCAATGCAAAAACATCAAAAATCCCACTGGTATTTTAATCTATCTCTCTATACTTTTGTCATCATCGGCTCCCTGATGGCTACTGGCTATATTTTCCCCATTGGAGGCAATTTCCCGGAAGTGCCACCAATTCAATTTATGTTAAATCCTGAACTCTACAAAAATGACTATTACGTTCAGGAAATGGTGAAATTTAATCCGAGATATTACTATTATTATATTATCTATTTTCTCGCCAACTTAGGAACAAGCATTCCCCTAGCGCACTTTATTTATCAATTCCTCGCCTTCGGTTCATTTGTCCTAGCTTGCTACGCAATTCTCAATATCTATACTAATTCCAAACTGCCAGCAGCAGCGATGGCTTTTTTATGTATAGCCGCTTCATTTACCGATGTTGGTAACACGCTGATATTTTCCACTAAATCAGTACCCAGTATCTTCGCAATGGGTTTCGCAATCTGGGGAATTTACTTTAGTTTGCGCCAGAAATGGCTGACTGGATATTTCTTTTTTGGACTAGCTTGTCTGCTGCAATTCTTAGTGGGTTTGTTGCCGGGATTGATGATGGTTCCCGTTTTATTTATTGAATCTGTAAGACAGCGGAATTTCAAAACATTGATTTTGGCGATCGCACTTTTAGCAGCAATGGCAAGTATCGTTTACGTACCGATGTTATTAACAGGTACTACCAGCACTCAAACTATCGACAACGCCGATTTTGTCTACATTCACGCAAAAGTCCGCAACCCCCACCACATCCTCCCGTCAAATTGGTATTTGGGGAATTGGTTCAACTTTATATGTTTCATAATTGGTGGCTTACTGTGCATCAAAAATTCCGATTTATTGTCCAAAGAAGACAAGGTTAATTTTTATATAATTGTTACTACATCCATTTTGGGACTGTTTCTAAATTACATATTTGTAGAAATTTACCCGCTGGCTTTTATCGCAAAACTACAGTTAGCTAGAACCGTACCTTTTGCTCAACTAATTATATTTATTGCTGTTGCTTTGACGGTCGAGCAACTTTACAGAGAAAAACACATAGCTATTAGCTTGTTGCTGTTAGCTGTACTAACTTTGCCTTTTAGGGGTATCATTTTCCTAGGATTATCAGTTTGGCAAACAAAAAAATACGTATTTCCCAAACGATATAATATATTGTTGTGGATTTTAGCAGCAGGAACGGTAATTTTCAGCTTGATATATCCGGTGACTGATTCATGGGAAATAATGGGCGATAGAATAATTAGCATCCCAGTTTTTTTCTCAATCCTCGCCTTCCCATTCATTTTAGAAAAAACATCCCTAGCTACATCTATCAAACAAACTCTAACTCACACCTTAGCCTTAATAACTACTGCCACCTTAGTTTGTGGAATAGCAGGAATTCTGCCCAAACCTATATTAAATGTATTTCAAACAAGAGTTAATATCAATGCCGTTCCCAGAGACGACTTAAGCAAATTAGCTGTGCGATTTTCGCAAAGTAGCAGCCCCGATTCACTCGTATTAATTCCACCCTCAGTTACCAGCTTCCAGTTTTTCTCCGAAAGGGCGATTGTCGTCAACTTCAAAAACTTCCCCTTTACCGAAAAAGGCATCAAAGAATGGCAAAATCGCATGGAAGCTGTTTTAGGGGTTCCCTTAAACCCGCAAATGATTTGGGGAGGAAATGACTTTTTCATCCGCCGCAGCAGTGCGGATTTAGTCAAAGTAGCCAAAAACTATCATGCCGATTATATCCTGACTCGTACTGACTGGCATCCAAATATTCAAGGGGAAATCGCCGACAAACAAGGCAAATGGATACTGTATAAAATCAGATAATACTATTCTTGAAAATATGATATCTTTCTTCAGTCTGCGGAGGCAGACTTTGCTTGTGTAGAAGCCATTTCAATCGCCGTTTCCATCTTGCGCTTAAATATCAAAACCCGAATCATCAATAATTTCGCTAATTTGCTTATCCACATAATCAGCATCCACATTCCGCGCCATCAACTCAGCTAAAATCCCCAAAGAAATCAACTGCACCGACAGAATTGTACACAAAATCCCAAAAAATAACAAAGGTCGATTCCCGATCGGCCCAAAATTCATCCCCGCCAAATTCAGAAACCAAATAACTATCAAATAACTCAGCGAAACAGTTCCAACGAAGCCAAAACACAATCCCAAACCGCCAAACAAATGACCCGGTTTGTGCAAATATTGCGTCGTGGCTAACACCGTCAACAAATCAATAAAACCCCGCGCATAACGTTCCCAGCCGTAATTCGATTTTCCGTGCTTTCGCGGATGATGTTCTACGACTACTTCGCCAATTTTAAACCCTAAATTGTTTGCTAAAGCTGGAATGTAGCGGTGCAATTCTCCGTACAATTTAATCGACTGCAAAACTTCCCTGCGGTAAGCTTTAAAACCGCAATTCATATCGTGCATTTGCACCCCAGTCAGCAAACACGCAACGGCATTAAACAGCTTGGAAGGTAAAGTTTTAGAAAGCGGGTCGTTCCGCTGTTTTCGCCAACCGGAAACTAAATCAAATCCCGATTCTAAATGATGTAAAAACTTGGGAATTTCAGCGGGGTCATCCTGAAGGTCAGCATCGAGAGTAAAGATAATTATCCCTGCTGCATTGCGAAATCCTGCTGAAAGTGCGGCGGATTTGCCAAAGTTGCGGCGCATTTTAATCGCTTTAATTAGTTTGGGATGTTGGCTGGCTAAATCTGTGATTTCTTGCCAGGAATAATCGCGGCTACCGTCATCTATGAAAATGACTTCGTAACTGTCAATTTCTGTTTGCAACATGACAATTTTGATTTTGTCAAACAGCAATTTTAGGGTGGCTTCTTCGTTGTGAACTGGGATTACGAAGCTGAGTTGTTTTGGCATAGAGATATTTTATTTCATTTTTGTTGTTAATGAGATTTTTTTTTATTAACCGCAGAGGGCGCAGAGGGCGCAGAGGAGGAGAAAGAGAGGTTTTTTAGTTTTTATTGATAACTTGGGAGTTTCGTAAGGCTACCCAACCTTTGCGGTTTTTAAAGGAGGCATAGGCTGTCAATAGTTTATCTGTTGGTGATGTTTGAATGTATCCTCTCCAAGCTGCGAATTCGTAGGAAGGGCCAAATAATTTAACTAAATCTGGGCGCGGAAATCCTGACATGGCAAAACCTCTAACGATATTTTCTTGGTTGAGAATGGCAATACATTTTACATTGTTTTCGGGGTCTCCTACCCAGCCAATTACTCTGGCTGCTGTTGGTGCCAGTCTGGTGGCTGTATCAAAGTATCCGGGTACTCCGTCTTTGGGGGCTGACAGTAAATTTGCGTCGATTTTTGTGTCTAATGCTGCACAGAAATTGTGTTTTTTGATGTCTCGGTTAAATGGCACTAAGTTGTTAGTTTTTAAAGCGTCGATTAAGCCGACAAAAGCGGCGGGTTTGTTGCCTACGCGGTCTTTAATTAGGGTTACGTCGGTGATGCCTAGTTGCAGTGATAATGCTACTAACGGTTGATAGGTTGCTCTGTGGGCGATCGCCATTGCAGTTTCGCCTCCCACCCCGTACATTAAAATAATCGCGACTGTGGTGACAGCAAACAGCGGTGTCAGCCAGCGCCCTTGAATTCTTGGTGTTGGCTGCCACTCGCGCACCCACAATACTGTCAGCACAATTGTGCTCATCCAAAACAAGGCTGGGAGTGTGGCGTAGCGGGAAGCGGTGGCTTGTTCGACGCCAAATCCCGATCGACTAACCGCGGCCATTAACGCCGTTTGCAGCGTGTAAAGTTGGATTGATAGCCAAGGTAGCCAATCCGGGCGATCTACCTTTTTTACAAATAGCCAATAACCCACAAAACCCGTCGCTGCAATCAAACCAATTATACCAATAATTGAAGCAACAATAATATTTTCGCTAAAAATTCCGCCGAGATAAATGGGAATATATTCGAGAGTTTTGAGCGGGTTAATTTTAGTTAAAGAAGGGTGATGAGATGGAGTTTTATAAGTTAAAAAATAAATCCCAATCACTGCAATCGAAGCAATGAAATACAAATAAGTTATTCGCCGAGGAAACCGCAGCACAACAGCAGCAGCACACAATATCGGCCACAAACCTAAAGGAGTGCTGTAACTAATACAGCCTAAAACGCCAAAAACAATGCTGCCAATTACCCACTTATTTTGTAAATGCGGGGGCGGGCACGGGGGCACCGCCCCTACCAACTCGTTACCAGGCTCTGCCTCCCTTTTCTTTAATAAATCTGTCACATAGGATTGCAAACAAAATATCGAACAAATCACAAATAAATTAGCAATTATCCAGTGAACACCGCTGAATCCCCGCATCCAATTGTGAGCCGCCGCCGGAGTAAAATTAAAAATAGAAATGCAAAGGAGTAGCGAGATAAATTGCAGCGGAAAACGCCTCAATTTTAATGGCAGCAGAGCAATTAATACATGGCACTGCATCCAAGCCAAGAACCAGGCAACTAAACATAAACCAATATTTGAACCTTGCGTTACAGCTATATTCAAGCCATAAATAATTGCCGGAATCAAGACAAAATGCTCGTTCGCCCGAAAGATCCAATTAAAAGGATTTGTAGAAAAACCGTCTACTGAATAAAAATTCCATGTCATCCACCAATAATCAAAATTAGACAAGTCTCCCGCTTGCGATATCAAGTACAAAATATATGAAGCTGGTATTAGGATGCCGAGAACTGAGGCGGCAATTAAAATATATTGTTGCTTGATTTTCATGGATTCAGACATGGGGTATTTTTAATTAATGGGGCAGGTTTAGCGACGCACTCCCGACAAAGAAACCGGGTTTTTTATTTAATCTCTAGGCTACAGCGAAGGATTTTCGTAAAAAACCCGGTTTCTGGCCACCTGTGGATAAGTCCTATTGTCCTGAATCCCTAAATTTTAGACTAAAGTTCAAACTCCCAGATTCAATGCTGCAAGTAAATCTAAAATCTAAAATCTAAAATCTAAAATCGACTGACTTCTCTTGCCAGCATTTGTCTGAGCCCTTGCCGCCAGTGGGGAGGATACGTGCCCAAAAGTGCTGATATTTTTACCGTAGATAGGACAGAAAAAGCGGGGCGTTTTGCCGGTGTCGGATATTCGGCGGTGGTGATGGGAATTACGCGCTGAACTTTTAGGGGAAAGCCGAGTTGTGCTGCTTCCTCAAAAATGGCGATCGCAAAATCGTACCAACTACAAACACCGCTGTTAGTGTAGTGGTAAGTCCCAAAAGTTTCTGATCCAAGGAGAGGAATAATTTGTGAAGTCGCCGCACCTAAATCCCGAGTCCAAGTAGGACTTCCGATCTGATCTGCTACTACTCGAATTTCTTCCCTTTCCTTTCCCAACCTCAGCATGGTTTTGACAAAATTACCTTTGCCACCGTTGCCGTAAACCCACGCGGTTCTAATAATAATATGTCGGTTTCCCGATTTGAGAATTGCTGCCTCGCCTGCTAATTTCGACTTGCCGTAAGTTCCCAGTGGATTCGTAGAATCTGTTTCCAGATAAGCAGAACCGTGGCTGCCGTCAAATACATAATCAGTAGAAAAGTGAATCAAACTTGCTCCCTGTTTTTCGCATTCTTCGGCAAAAATTCCTGGGGCAATAGCGTTGACTGCATATGCTAATTCTGGTTCACTTTCGGCTTTGTCTACCGCAGTGTAAGCACCCGAATTGATGACTAAATCCGGTTTAATTTCAGCCATTGCTTGACGGATGCTTTCGGGTTGGGATAAGTCGAGGCGAGTGCGATCGAGCGCAATTACCTCTCCCGAAGATAATAAAATCGGCTGCAATTCTTGAGCTAGCTGTCCGCTGCCGCCTGCGAGTAAAATTTTCATGATCAAAACACTTGAGCTGTTTTCAACGTTTGTCCAGCTTGGTCTTTAGCTGATAAGATTGGTTTGGCACCATCTAGCGGCCAGTCGATCGCCAAATCGGGGTCATTCCACAGGATACACCGCTCGTGTGCCGGTGCGTAATAATCTGTAGTTTTGTACAAAACTTCAGCCGTCTCGGAAACCACTAAAAAACCGTGTGCAAATCCCGCCGGCACCCAAAATTGCCGTTTATTTTCTGCACTCACCAAACACCCCACCCACTTTCCGAAAGTCGGCGAACTTTGTCTAATATCCACCGCTACATCAAATATTTCGCCAGCAACTACCCGCAGCAATTTTCCTTGAGGTTGCTGCAGTTGGTAGTGCAAACCGCGCAACACATTTTTAGAGGATTTGGAATGATTGTCTTGAACAAATTCGGCTGTCACGCCTGTTTTTTCGACAAAAGCTCGGTGATTGAAACTCTCAAAAAAGAAACCGCGATCGTCTCCGAAAATTTTCGGCTCAACGATCAGAACTTCCGGTATTTCGGTAGATATAACATTCATAGTTAGCTGTGAAAGTGATAAACTCATACTCAGTCTAGGCTATTTTACTATGAAAACTGACACATATCTCAAAAAGTTGTATGCCAACCGCTTTGATTCGCGACAAATGCAAGCCAAGGTGGCACTATGGAAAGTTTTAATTGACGAATTCTTACAAAATTATGTTCCTCCCGAATCAGCGGTTTTAGATATAGGCGGCGGTTACTGCGAATTTATCAATCAAATTTGTGCTAAAAAAAAATATTTAATTGATCTTAATCCCGATTCAAAGTTATTTGCTAATGCTGATGTAAATGTGCTTAATATTGATGTGTTGAATTTAGAAAATTACACATCTTTTACCGAACAGTTCGATAGTATTTTTATCTCAAATTTTTTTGAACACCTCCGCAACAAAGAGGAACTTGTAGAAATTATCTCTTTTTGCTTCGAGGCCCTCAAGCCTAGCGGTTCTCTGTTGGTAATTCAGCCTAATTTTAAATATTCCTACAAGGAATACTACGATTTTATCGACCATCAATTACCGATAACGCATTTATCGCTACAAGAGCTTTTACAAACTGTCGGGTTTGAAATCGACTTAATTATACCGAGATTTTTACCCTTTTCGACGAAAGGCAGACCGGCCTCGCCCTTGCTGTTAAAAATTTACTTAAAATTGCCTTTGTTGTGGCGTTTTTTGGGAGGGCAAATGTTTGTTAAAGCATCGAAACAAAACAATAGAGGCAGAGCCTCATGACAGGCAATCCTAGTCATATGCAGGCAGAGAGATTCATCTGCGTTTAGCCGCGTTTATCCCCCTGTACCTGCCATTAAAAAAATCCCTACAAAATCGAACTTAACACCACCTCATTAGCAGCAATCCAATCATAAATATCCTGCAAAGCCGCTTCCGGCCCAATAACAGGCTGCCATCCTGTTTTCTCCATCACCCTAGAAGAATCCGTAATAAAAATCGGAATATCCCCCGCGCGTTCCTCCAAAACAGGATTAATTGAAATCGATTTACCCGTAATCTTTTGGCACAAATCAGTTGTCTCAACCAAAGAAAGACTGTTGCTAAAACCACCGCCTACATTAAAAACTTCGCCGTCAAATTTAGCAAAATTTTCTAACTGATAATTAACTAACCTCAACAAATCTTCCACGTGCAGCAAATCCCTAACCTGCTTCCCACTGCCACCAAAACCGATATAACTCAGCGACTTTTGAAAATAGTGAGCCGCCACCCACAAACCGCAAACTCCCTGATCTACTTTACCCATTTGCCAAGCACCAGTAATTAACCCGCAGCGGTTAATAATTGCGGGTACATTGTATGCTTCCCTGTATTCTTCAATCAGCAATTCCGAAGCTAATTTAGTGGCTCCGTAAAGCGAACGGTGTCCTTTTAATGGGAAGTCTTCTGATATGCCCAACTCGGATATACCGGGTAAAGTTTGCTCAGGGGCGATCGCAAATCTATTCGGCAACTCTAACAGTTTAACAGACTTGACACTGGCGATCGGATAAACCCGACTCGTAGACAAAAACAGCAAACTCGCACCAGTCTGTCTCGCCAACTCCAAAACATTCACAGTGCCCAGTAAATTCGTCTGCAAAACGTACTGAGGCGAACTAAAACCAGCCAGCACAGAAGGCTCCGCAGCACAATCTATAATGCAGTCAGCATTGAGTGCAACTGGATCTAAATCTGCCGCTGTACGAATATCCCCGTAAACAAACTGAATCCCCCAACTTTTAAGCCGAGGCAGATTCAATTCCGAGCCCCGGCGACGCAGGTTATCTAAACAAATTATTTGCCATTCCGGGTGCAGTTTCTTCAGGCCAATTGCCAAACAACTGCCGATAAAACCCGCACCACCAACAATTAAAATTTTATCAGGCATTCACTTTCAACTTTGCTATCTTTCTAGTCCGGTGGTAGTCGCCGCGAGACAGATGTTTTTCGAGCCAGACATACAAGACAATAAACAAATATCGACTGCCCATCTCTTTGATTTTCAGCTTAGAAATACCCGCAGTCCGATTGTACCACCTGAGAGGAATCACCGTATAGGAAAAACCCCGAACTATTGCTTTTAAAGGCAGTTCCACTGTCAAATTAAAATGATGGCTCAGAATCGGTTGCACGCCTTCAATTACTTCTCTGCGGTAAATTTTAAAAGCATTGGTGACATCGCTGTACCGCAAGCCGAAAATACTTTTGACAAACCAGTTTGCTAAGCGGTTAATTACTAACTTGTGAATTGGATAATCAACTATAAAACCACCTTTGATAAAGCGGGAACCGAAAACGCAATCATATCCTTCTTGCAACTTGCGGTATCCTGCTACCAAATCCATCGGATCGTCGGAAGCATCCGCCATCACAATTGCCGCAGCATCTCCGTCAAATTCCGCCAATCCCCGTCGCACCGCAAATCCGAAACCGTTGGGAGGTTGATTGTTGATGTATCTCACTGTGGGAAAAGTCTCTGACAACTCCTGGCAAATATCAATAGTTCGATCGACACTATTGTCATTCACAATCAAAATTTCGTGCGGAATGCCTTCTAAATCAAGCGTCTGGGCGATCGCCCGCACAGTACCGTACAAACAGCCCTCCTCATTGTGAGCTGGTATAATCACAGAAATTTTCACTCCTCATCCTCCGCGCAACTGGACAAACTGGTTGTCAACAGGATTATACACCCAAGCTTTAATTTCTGTTTGGGCGATCGGCAAATTATTATCCGACAAATCAACAGCCCACCTGGCATTATTGTATAACTCAGATTTTAAACTCTCAGCAATGTCGGGACTGTCCAAATTTACATAAGCGTTAGCAAAAAAAGATTTTTTATCCCCGACAGATAGCAGTACAATATTGGGCTGTTGCAATTTTTCTGGCCAAACCGCCCAACCAGCAGCCTTGACAGCCTCATTTTGCTTAACAGTCAAGGATTTATCGCTAGTTTGAGGTTTGTCTAAATAACCGTAAACTTTCTCCGTATTAGAAATAAACTCTACATTTTTCGCGAACTTGATCCAACCTATTTTGTCGATAATTGCAGCGCCTTCTCTCACCAGCCAAGTTTTTTTGCTCAGCACCCTCAAACAGCTTTCCGGCGAATTATTGAAAAACTCCGAGGGTTCCAGATAGTTAATTAACTGCAAACAATCTTGAGCGCCTTGTTTGTAAAGAAGTGCCGATCGAGATTGGGCGATCGCCTGTTGAGAGTTAACAATAATTGTGGCAATTAACAGCCCTGCCACTACCCGATAAATAAATTTATAATTACGCTTTAACCTTGCTTTTGTTTCTTGATAATTACCTAGAACAAACAATTGCCCTAGCTGAACCACAGCAATTAATAGCAAAATCGAATTAGTCGTATATCTAGACGATTCTAGCGCCTGAATTGCCCCAAATTCTGCCCTCCCCGCCGTAATAAACAGAGCCGATAAAACCGAAAAACCACCTATTGACAGCCAAGGTAAAGCCTCACGATGCTCGGTAATCTTTCTCCCAAAGTGGAACACAAAAAATAAGAAACTTGCAAATATGGCTAATCCAACTAATGCTGAAATTCCAGGCGATCGCACAATTGGCGAACCCAGCAAACTTAAAAAGTAATCAATCACCACAAACGGCTTATTCAACAATGAAATAATACTTGCTTTCCGACTAGGATGATAATCAATTGAGTAAACAGCACAAGTTGTCGCAAACAGCAGCATCCAGACAATAAGTCTTTTTCTTTTCTGCGCCGCATTTCCTTCTACAGCCGCCACAGCGGGAATTGCAGCCAACCAAGACAGCAAGCCTTGAGCGAGCGAAAAACTCGCAACAAAGCAGAATACAGCAGCAATAGAGATTCTAATATTAGGCAATAATTTGTGATTTGAAACCAGCGCATAAACCGCAGCTACAAAACAAAAATTGACCAAAAACCACGCTAATTGAAACCCCCAAAGCCAGTTTTCGTGCTGAACTAGCGAGAAAAGCCAAATACAAGTTAAAATATTAGCTAAATGCCACAAATCATCCCCGACATTCTTAAGCTGCATCGAGGATAACTTGTACATAGCGATAAAAGTTATCGCAGCCAAACCTATGCTGAGACACAACTGATAATTAATATTCCATCGGGAAGCAAAAGCCAGCACCGCAATAATTATTTTAGGGAAAAGTATGCGGTGGTTGCTGTGCAAAGCCCAAAAATCGTTAAAAGTTACATTTCCCGCAGCTATTTTTTCAAAAAGGCTAGCTAACCTCCACTCGTCATCAACGGGAACGTTAACGTTAAAATTCGATACAAATCCGATTAATAAGAGGACAGGAATTAGATATAAAGTAAATAATATGATTTTTTTCATTAATATCCAATCCGGTAGCATCGGAATTGTAAAATCTAGTCATATCATGTCCGATCGATTAACCATAATATCCCGGTCAGGGCGGGTTTTTGAGAGTGTAAATTATTCGCAAGTATTGTTGGCTCACGGGCCCCTACAAAAATCGCGATCGCTCGAACGGACATGATATCATCAGCTTTTCGACTGAAAATCAACAGTAAACCGTCAACGGTCAACAGTCAACAGTAAACCGTCAACAGTAAACCGTCAACGGTCAACAGTCAACCGTCAACTGTTCGCTACTTAATAGTCTTGAACGTATCCATTTTCCCAGTAAATCGGTTAATAAACATCTGCAAAACAGTCCGCTTGCCGATATTGATATTAGAACTCACTGCCATTCCAGACTGCAAACCAACCTCCACTTCATTTGCCTTGCCCTTGTTCAAAACAAACTTCTGATTTTTGAGCTTAATTTTGGTTTTGAAAGCATAGTATTTCCGCAGTTCAGTAGGAGGCTCAGCATCGCTGCTAATCTCTATCACTTCACCCTGAGCAGTACCAAACTCCATCGCCGGGAAAGCTTCTACATTCACTTCCACAGGCACGCATTGGTATTTCGTCAAACCCAGTTTCTCTCTGTTAATTTCCTTCTCTGGACAAACGCAAATTTTACCTATTTCGCAGTCAATCTTTTCTCCGTCTAATTGCTTGCCGTGATACGGCTCCAATTTTGCCCGCTTCTGTCTCAAAGCATCCAATACCAGAGCCACATTGCTGTTTTCCAGGTAAACAACTGCTTCCAAACCGTTGTCGTCATCCAAAACTTTAAGCAGCTTTTCAGTTTGCTGTGCTTCGTAATAAGCTTCTTCGCAGCGTGCTGGGCGCGGTTCGCCCGGTTTCACCACCGAATTAATAATGGATTGGCATATCGGATCTTTCGCCATATCCAACTTAGCTTTCTCCTTCGTAGAAGGCTTCAAATCGAAGATAACACCGGATACCGGAGCTTTCAGAACTTGAGTGTCGCGGTTTTGTTGAGCCTTTTCTAGCTGAGCGTTCACCTCGGACAACTTTTTCAGGTTTTCCACTTTGAAGCGGCTTAGCTGAGAATCGCTGCTGGCAATTTGTTTCTCGTTTTCAGCAATTTTGGTATAAAGTTCTCTCGCCCAGGCATCCTTGGTATTTTTTAACTGTTCTTGAGCGCGGGCGATGGACTCCTGAATGCGCGCTTGCTCTCCTTGCTGGCGCTGTATGTCAGCACTAATTTTTTGGATGTCGCCTTGACGCGCGTTAATTTCGCCTCGGCGCGTATTGATTTCACCGAGGCGCGTGTTAATTTCGCCCCTGCGAGAGTTGATTTCACCTTCGCGCTGCTTGATTTGATCTTGCTGTTTGAGAACGTCGCTTTGGCCTCTAAAAACATCTTGTTCTTGACGTTCTTTTTGCAGTTCAGCGATGGCTCCTTCCTCCACCAGGGGGGCGAGTCTGCCTAGAATGTTTTGATTCGACTTCAATACTTGTTGCGATTTCGCTAACTGTTCTTGGGCCAAATCTCTCTGAGCCAGGGCGGATTTTACTTGCTCTTGCGAAGAAGCTAACTGCTGCTGGGCATAATTTAATTGGTTCTGGGCAAAACCCAATTGTTGCTGTGCGACTATCATTTGATCGCCGGCAGCTTTCTCAGCATCCTGAGCTTGCTTCAGTTGTTTTTCTAACTCCTGAACTTGCCCTTGGGCTGTAGCGACGCGAGACAGAAATTCATCTTTGTAATTAGCATAAAGTCCTTGCTGAGCAGGAGCAAAATTTCCGCTTGCTCCCCTGTTGAGGTACAGCTCGTCAATCAAAGCTTGCAGCACTTGATTTTGTGCCGTGAGGCTCTGTCTGTCCCTGATTGTTGATTCTAGGTTAGAAGGAACAGGGCCTTGAATTTTGCCGCTGACAACATCTTCGTAAAATTTATTTTCCTTTTCCAGAGCTTCTTTAGTTTTCTGAACCGATGTTAAATCGGCACTGGGTGCAAGGGGGTTGAAAGTGAGCAGAGGCTGGTTCTTTTCCACACGATCGCCATTTTCAACGTGAAGTCTCACCACAGCGCCCGTAGCAGGTGCTTGGATGTCTCTAGCACCATCTTTGAGTTCCAATTGGCCGACAGCGGGGACAGCTTGCTCTACGCTAGCAAAATAAGCCCAAACTACAGCAGAAGTGGTCATCAGCATGATCATCCACAAAAACAAGTGCGACCAAATCGCTGGTTTTTCGAGAATGACTGGTTGCTCAGAAAGTATTAACGATTTCATAGCCATTTGTTAGTTCTCAGTTGTTAAGGGTTAGCGATCAGTTGTGAGTTGTTAGAGATTAGGTATTCGATGACTCTTGTTGTTGGAAGAGGCAGTAGTAACGCCCTTTAAGAGCCATTAATTCTTTATGAGTTCCCCGCTCGACTACAGAACCTTGATCCATCATAATAATTACATCAGCGTTTTGGATGGTAGTCAGGCGGTGAGTAATGAAAAACACCGTGCGGCCGGCGAAAGCTTCTGCTAAGTTATTGCAAACTTGGCGTTCGGAATGGTAGTCGAGGGCGCTTGTAGCTTCGTCCAAAATCAGCAGTTTCGGGTTTTGCAAAATCGTCCGGGCGATCGCCAAACGCTGTCTTTGACCCCCAGAAAGCGACGAACCACGCTCTCCGACTATCGTATTGTAGCCAGCAGGCAAGCCCATAATAAAATCGTGAGCTACCGCTAATTTCGCAGCTCGCACAATCTCATCCGTACTCGCATCTGGATTACTCAGAGCAATATTTTCCTGTACCGAGCAGTTAAACAGCAAAGTATCTTGCAGCACCACCCCAAGTTGGCTGCGGAGCGAATATAATTCCACCTTGGCAATGTCATAGCCGTCAATAAAAATCCGGCCCGACAGCGGCGGATAAAGACGCTGCAACAGCTTCATCGCCGTACTTTTACCGGAACCGCTTCCCCCCACAATTCCCACAAAACTCCCAGGGGGAAATTCCAAATTAACATTAGCCAATTGCAGTGCCCCGCTCTCCAGGAATCGGAAGGAAACCTCCTCATAGGTAACCTGCCCTTGAATTGCCGGCAGCGGGATATTGCTGCGATCTTCATCGCTGGTTTCCGTCGGCGTATCGACCACATCCTTGAGCATATCGATCGACATTGAGACTTCTTGGAAACTCTGCCAGACGCTCACAAAACGCAGCAGCGAACCAGTCACGTTCCCGGAAATAATTCGGAAAGCAATCAACTGACCCAAAGTAATCTCATTTCCCAGTACCAAATAAGCTCCCACCCACAACTGAGCTAAGTTACCCACCTGGTTTAAAAAGGCGCTAATCGTACCGGCCGTAGTCCCCGTGATAATTGTTTTAAAACTGGCTGTAATGTATTTTGCGTAGCGGCTCGACCACTCCCAGCGGGATTTCAATTCAATATTTTGAGCCTTAACAGTTTGAATCCCGCTGACTACTTCCACTAAATAAGATTGAGAGTCAGCAAAACGCATATTTCTTTGTTTTATCAGGCGAAGCACCAGCGGATTGATTAGAACAATCATCAGCCCCAGTACCGGTACCACTGCCAAAGATACAAACGTTAGCTGCACGCTGTAGGAGAGCATCACGGCGACGTAAACCACCGAAAATACCGCATCGAGAACCACTGTCAGAGCTGTACTCGTCATGAATTCCCGAATCTGGCCCATCATGCTGAATTTGTAAACCAGATCTCCGACGCGCCGATTGTCAAAGTAATTCTGGGGCAGCCGGAGCAAGTGGTCGATGACTTCTGCACTCAATTTGACATCAATGCGGTTTGAGGTATCTATAAACAAAAAGGTACGCAAACCGTTGAGCAGTCCTTCAAACAGGGCAACACCTAACAGAAATGCTCCCAAAATATCCAAGGTGTCAATGCTGCGCTGACCTAATACTTTATCAATAATTACTTGGCTGATTAATGGGTTGGCTAGACCAAATAACTGTACAAAAAACGAAGCGAGCAACACCTCAAAAAACACTGTCTTGTGTTCCATCAGCGCCGGCACAAACCACCAGAAGCTGAACTGCTCTTTTTGTTCGACTTGCGGAGCTTGCAGCAGCAGGACTTCTCCTGATTCTCCCCAGATTTCTTTAAACTGAGGTATCCGCTTCCGCATTAACCCTTTTTCGGGCGTGGCCATCACCAATTCTTGCTCGGTGATGCTGTAAATAATGGCAAAGCTGGTTTCCCATTTAATCATTACGGGAGCTTTGATGCGGTTGATGGCTTCGGCGGGCACTTGCGCCAATTGGGGCGTGAGGCCGATGCTTTGGGCGATCGCCCCGCAGGCTTGCATACTGATAGAACCGGCGGTTTTTAACTGATTTTCTAGAACTTTGCGGATGATATCTCGACGAAACTTGAGGCCGAAATACTTGCTCAACATCTGGAAGCAAGCAAGCGGGGCCTCAATCTGCCCTTTGGCGCGGAAAACTGGGTATCTCCCGGCATCCTTTGGTTGGTCGGTTTTGGGTTCTGGGGGACGATCTGGGGCGTCTATAACCGTGATCGAGGTTCCGTTGGGCGGATTCTGCCCAGAGCCTCCTGTCTCTGTCGTGCCATTTAATGAGTCTGTTTCGGGTTGGGGTTCGGAGGGTTCCCGGAAGCCGACCAAGCGGGCGCCGAGGCGGCCTTCTACTTTTAAGGATTTGGCTGCGTTTTCCACAGAGAAGCGGCTGCCGGTGGGAAAGTCGCCCAAGACGCCGCTGCTGACGAGCCAAATTCGATCGGCATCTAGCTCTTTGGCGATGTCTTGAGTTTTTTTGTTGCCGTTTGGTACGTTGACAACTGTCGCATCTTGCCAAGCTTGCAGGGTGAGTTCCTTGAGATTGGAAGTGCCGTCGGCTTGGCGCTGCAATTCCAGGCTCAACAGTTCAAATACTTCGCTCAACGAACAGTGTTCGCGAAAGGCTTCTCCAAATGTCGGCTGTTTTTCCAGTACGCTCAGGAAATCTTCGGCAGGTAGGACGATCGCGATCACATCTGTAGAGGCGATCGCCGTTTCGCAGGGAACCCCCCTGAGCAAGCCAGCCCAGCCCAGGATTTCCTTCGACTGCACCAAGCGTAAACTTACGTGGCGCTGCGAGCGCTGGTCAAAGCCCAGCAGCCGGGCCTGGCCTTGATAGATAATTGCCACCTGAGTCGGCATTTTTTCCCGTTCAAACAGGGGTTGCCCCGTCCGGTAGCCAAGGAGTTGGCATTTAGCCACCAAGGCTGTCAGAGCCGTCTCTGACATTCGGTCAAAGGGAGGTGTTTGAGCTAGGAAATCCTGAATTTGGGAGAGGGAAACAGCGGAAGAAGTCATCCAATTTTAGATTTTAGATTTTAGATTTTAGATTGAATCCAGGGGGTTTTTGTCAGGATGCTACGCTTTTTCAAGTCTCCACGGATAAATCCGGGGGCCCCTGACCAACTTGCTTGATTGTCATGAAATTGAAGACACGGAGGAGAGGGGCTGTAGCGGGCCTATTTGCGATATCTGTTCGGCGAGCCAGCTTTCAAATAGTTCGTTAATCAAGTGCAGCCGCATCGATTCATCAAGCTGGGCCGGCATGAACTTTTCTAATCGAATAATTACCATCCATTCTGCCAGAGGACGCGGCGTCCAGAGTTGATTTGGCTGGCTGACGGACAAAAGTTTGCTGATTGCCGGGTGGGGCTGGCTGAGGGGTACTGGGCCCAACAAGCCGCCTGACTTGGACTCCGGCCCTTCGGAATAGTCGCGGGCCACTTCAGCAAAGGTTTGTTCCCCTTCGAGGATGCGAAAGTAAAGTTCGTTTGCCAGTGCTGGATTTTTGGTGCGTACCAGGGAATAGACTACGTGGTCTAGGCTGGCTTTGCGGGTTAAAAAATAATTATCTACTTTAGGTCTCCAAGTGGCTTGCTTAAATTTTTCGATCAGCAAGGGCCTAACGGCCATCTCTTGAAGTTCTTCTTCCGTCATATTTTGACCGCGCAGCCAAGCTTCTTTGGCTTCCGGGGCTGTCAGTTGGTGTTGTGCCAGAAAGTCAAGGACGGCGGATTTTCGTTCTTCGTCGCTGCAACTAAAGGATGCGATCGCTTGGTCTACTATTACACCCCGCAAGAATTGTGGCATCAACTGATACCGCTTCAGGAGCGATGGCATATCCTGAGCTTGCAGTAATTTATCGCCTATTTGAAAAAGTCCTGTCATTTTTTTTTCTCCAACTGACTTGCGCTTCCCCTTTTAATTTAGCTGTGGCAGGAAAAGAGCGACAACCACTAACCCCTCGATTCCCCGATGATAGCAGACCGTCAGTGGGCTAGCGCTATTGCTGTCTATTTCTTGACGCTCTGCCTAGCGAGGGGTTCCCCGCGGGGCTCAGAATGGTAACGGGATGCGAGAGTGGGAGAGTGGGAAAATCTTCCCTCAACATCTATCCGTTAAATCCCGTACACTGCTTAGTTGCTGAACTTCCTTCTTCCTTCATCCTTCACTCTCGGAATAGTCTTTCAAAGAGTGCTTCGAGTTGGGTCGAGCAAGCGCGACTGTCGAGATATTTGGGGTTTGCTGCCATTTTTTGCTGGATTCGCTCGCGGTAGTGCCGGCGCAGTTCTGGGTTGGTTCCCAGTGCTGTGTTCAGCTCTAAATAAGAGTTCTCGCTGTCAGCTACCAGTTCCGGAATTAGTAGTTCTTCGAGCACTGCGGCTGATTGTCGCGATCGAGTTTTTTGCCCTTTTCTTACCACTACAGGCAACCCCACCAACAGGGGTTCTGCTAAGAAGCAGCCACTGCTGTATGGATAGGAGTCTAAATATATATCAGCCAATTCCAGACATTTTATGCAATCTGCGCGAGATGGCAGCGCCTTAATCACAACTAAGCGCTTTTTGTCAATCCCAAATTCGGCAAAGAGCGATCGAATTTGGTTGTAAAAAGGCACCGTCGGATAGTTTTCATTGCCGGAACTAAAGGGATACAAAACTAAAATAGAATTCGGTACGGCAGCAATAATTTTTGCCCAAGTTTCTCTCAATTCTGGGATAATTGTCCAAGCTTGAGCGCCGGACATGAACACTACAGATTCGTCGGTGGCTCCCCAACTGCTGCGAGTCGGTTCAACTGTGGCAGGTGCTGATCCTACAGTATAGCTTAAACAAACTCCCGAACCTTTTAAAGTAATTAATTTTTCGCGATACTCTGCTGCTGCACCTGCGGGTAATGTCAAATCTCCAGCAATGAAATAATCGATATTTCGGGTGCCGGTGGTTGCGGGGGTTGATGCACCGGTAGCGATTTGCACCCGCGCTAGTCGGTGCAGGCACAGCAGCGCGCTTGGTTGAGAAGTGTCGGTAGTATTGGTGCAGATTAGCAGAATATCTAAATCGTGCGATCGCATTTCTCGGACTTGATTGGGCAAAGTTTCTGACAGTTGCACCAGTTTGTCAGCGCAATTTTCGCAATATTTCCCCAGTCGCTCGTCTTGTACCTGGAAATAGTACACAATAATTTCAAATTTGCTTCTGTCTAAATATTCAAAACTCGAAATTGCTGCACGAGTCTCGGATTCCTCACTAATTTTATCCAGCAAAAAGCCAACTCGGATTTTAGTTCTTTCAGGTTCTCTCTGAGGAAAATTCCATTCTATTTGACTGCCTATATTTTTCAAATAAAATTCCAGAATATCAGCTCGCTGACTCAATATATTGAGCAGATTGACCTCGCTCAAATACAAAGCTTGGAATCTAACATTTTTCGCAATAAAATCCGCCAAATAACGCCAAACCTCTGAATCGGGGAAACTGGCGATATTAGCTGCGACGTACTTGATTAACTGCTGGAAATATTCTGAGTACATTTCTATTTCCCAGTTTTGTTGAAAATAACCGGGAGACTGAAATATAAATTTCAGAAAATCGTCAAAAAACCACTGGGGAATCGCTGCATTGTTATACTCAATCGGCAACTGATAAGCGTCGCGGTACAGCATCGCTGCGAGGAGATATTGCATCTTCTCGGCAATTTCCCCTCCTTCAGCAAGTTTCGAGGATAACTGCTGGACAAAACTTTTTTCTGACTCAGTTAAAGTTTCATTTTTGAGGGCGCTATCTAGTAGCAATTTATGAGCTTTCCCCATGTCTTTCGAGTAAGAAATTTCTAATTTTTCCGCTGGCAAATTCAGCCAATACTCAGCTAGCTGTTGGCGGTAGGGGCGCAGCGCGAGAAGAGGCTGTTTTGAGGGGAATTTATTGTATTGATCGAGCAGTGGTGATAATTCTGATAAACTCGGCTGGGTTCTCAATGCCAACTTATGGCGGATTGTCTGTTTGATTTGTTGATCCAGGAAACTGTAATCAGGACTATTTAGTAGTTTTTTGTAAAATCTGACTACATCTTTATGGTTTTCCCCAGCGGCGAAGTTTTTCCAAGTTTGTTGTTCGGGATGAATCCGCAGTGATGACAGTTTTTCATCGACAAATCCGATGTGATAGTTACCCATGATTCGCCACCACATATCTAAGTCTACATACTGAGATAATCCCGAATCAAATAATCCTATTTCTTCAAAGACTCGCGCGGCAATTAAGACGGTACTCGGTTCGCCAATTTTGTTTATCGGGTTGTTCAAGCATTTAGTATCTGCGAGTAATTCTTTTCCTGGCTGAATAGATTTTAAATTCGACCAGCTTTTGTGCAAATCTTTAATTGATTGGGAAGCTCTCCGCAAAATTGGGTTAGATTCATCTTCAGCTATGGTGATGCCGCGCGGGGAGAAAACCATACCTATTTCTGGGTTTTCTTGGGCGAGTGCGACCATTTTTTCAATACATTCTGGTGCGAGCAAGTCGTCTTGAAAGAGAAATTTAATGTATTGACCTTTTGCTTGGGATATGCAAAAATTCCAGTTTTGTGATAAGCCGTAGTTGCGGTGCAGTATGATGCGGAAATCGACTGAGGTTTGTGATTGGAATGATTGGGCGATCGCAATTGTGCGGTCTGTGGAGCCGTCATCGGATATAATCAGTTCTATGTTAGGGTATGTTTGGGCCAAAGCACTTTTGATTGCTTCCCCAATAAATGCTTCTCCGTTGTATGTCGGAATGCAAATGCTAACCTTCGGCTGTCCGTTTAGCAGTTCTGCTTTTGATTGACTTTGTTGCTGAGATGGCGACAAGTTAGCCCTGATTTGGGCAGACTGCGCTTTGGCTGTTCCTGACAGAGGTATGCTTTGAAAGTTATCGGTAATCTCGGCAATATATTCGAGACGTTTTCTAATTTTATTCCCTGTAACTTGCGGGTTGAGTAAAGTCTTAATTTCCTCAGCAGCTATAGCTCCAATTTGTTGAGCTTCCCGGTAATTGTTACAGACGTACCGCATTAAATCCGCAGCGTGTTCGACATCCGCTTGGGCCCAAACATTGCCTTTTTTGTAAGGCCCGCAATCTTGCTCAATTGGGATTAACTTATACTTGACTAAATAGCTATTTCCGACATTCATAAATTCTGTATTTGATGAATAGCCGGTGGCAATTACGGGTTTGCCGTAAAACATGGCTTCAGCCATTGTTAAGCCAAATCCTTCGCAGCGGTGCAGGGATACATAACAGTCGCAATTGTACAGCAAACCGTTTAGTTTATTTTTGGACAAATACCCGTCTAGATGTTTGATATTTGAACAATTGGCGATAGCAGACTTTAATAACTTTTGCTGTTCTAAATGTTGGGTTGAATTAGAAGATTTGATGACCAATAATACGCTGTTATCTTCGCCAAAAGCTTGCTTAAATGCTTGAATTGTCGCTAAACTATTTTTGCGCTCGATGCGGCTGGAAAAGTCGAATACAAACAAGAAAATAAATTTATCTTTAGGTAAATTCAGTGCTTCTCTGTTCAGGGAAGGTGCGGGGAGAGCAATACTGGGCATGATTTTGATAACGGGAATTGGCGAGACTGCTGAAATTGCCTCGGCGCAATAGTTGCTGTAAGTCCATATTTCGTGAAAGTTATTAAATGCTGGCTGCCATTCTGGGGGAAATTCGGGAAGTTCCCAGGCCCAAAATCCGATATTGTATTTGTTTTCAAAATAGCTGGAACCTCTATCTTTGATAAAGGTTGCAACTTCATCGGCGTTGACTTGAATTAAGTTTACGGGATGGGGATTGTCTTGGCTAAAGTTTTGATAGGTGGTGTCTTGTTTGCGGTGGGGACTGCGGGTAAAATTGTTGATAATGAAGGGAATGTTGGCTGCTTCTGCGGCTCTGATGTTGGCTCGGACACCTTCTCCTATGCCAAATTCGCCGCTGATGTAGCCGGCGATGTTCATTCCTAGATTAGGGTTCATAGTTTCTAATGTATTTAGCAAATTGTTGGGTTAATTTTTTTTGGGAAAAAGCCGAATTAATTGAGTTTTTCTATCGCGCTGAATGAGGGTAGGGGTTGAGAATAAATTATAATTTTGCTCAATTTTTGCTAAGATATAGGAATGCTTGTATGATGGGTGAATAAGATTAAATGAACCGCAGAGGGCGCAGAGAACGCAGAGGAAGAGAAGAGAGGGAATAGAAAGGGTTGGCAACAGAAAATAGGGTGCTTGACAAATGTGCCGATCGCCATTGTATACTGGCATCGCAATGCTAACCTTCGGCTGGTGGTCTGTCGGCATGGGTTGCTCTGTTTTATTTTACGATCAACTAATCAGGAATTTTAGACAAAGTGATCGATCGCGTCAACCACGACTTATTGAAGCTGCTACCGCCGGATGCTAAAGTCATTGTTGAAATTGGCTGCGGTATGGGCTCGACGGGCGAACAGTACAAGCTGATTAATCCCCATTGTCAGTATATTGGCATTGAATGCGATCGAGAAAAAGCTAAAATAGCAGTCGATCGGCTAAACTGGGTGACGGTAGCCGATATTGAAGAAATTGCCATCGAAAGTCTCGACATCGCCCCAGGAACCGTCGATTGTTTGGTTTTTGGCGACTTGCTACCCTATCTCAAAAACCCTTGGGAAGTCCTCAAGCAGTACAATTCTTTGCTGAATCCAGAGGGGCAAATTCTCGCCCGAATCCCTAATGTTCAATACTGGCGGCGGATTGTCAATCTGTTGCGGGGACAGTGGGAGAATCCCGACAACAAGATGCAGCACTGGTTTACCCTAGAAAGTATTAAATCACTATTTGCTCAAGCCGGATTGCAGGTTTATGAATTTCAAGGGAAGGGACACAAAACCGAAAATTTTGTCCAGTTTCAGCAATTGCTGCATCCAATGGTACAGGCTTTAGAGCTCACATCGAGCAGCTTTGCTACGGAAACCGGTGCTGAACATTATATCGTGCGATCGACCAAATCGACCCTACCTGCGCGCAGACTGCTGATTCAGACTATCATTATGGCTCCTACAGGGTGCGATCGTGTGCGAGTTTTGGAACCGGACAAATTTAGCGCTACAATTCCCGGTGTCCGCGCCGTATCCGGCGTGAAAAAAGCCGAGTTAATTCCGCCGCTGCCGGAAGAAGAAAAAGTCTTCATCTGGCAGCGGACAATCATGCAATATCCCGCGTACATTCCCCAAATCAAAGAACTCCTGCAACAAGGCTATTTAATAGTAGCTGAAATTGACGACAATCCCATCCGTCGCCGCGAATACGCCGACAATAATTACCTCAGCTATCGCGGCTGTCACTGCGTTCAAACTTCGACAGAACCGCTAGCAAAAATTTTGCGCCAATACAATTCAAATGTTGCCGTATTTCCCAATCAATTAGCCTATCTACCTCCGCCACGAATTTATCCGGCAGAAGATACAGTCACAATTTTTTTTGGTGCGCTCAACCGCGAAAAAGATTGGCAGCCGATTATGGCAGCGCTCAATCGAGTTTTAGTCGCACACAAGCACCGGATTCGAGTTAAAGTAATCCATGACCGCCGATTTTTTGAATCCTTGGAAATACAGCAAAAAGAATTTGAACCCTTTTGCAGTTACGAACGGTATCAAGAAATAATGTACAGTTGCGATATAGCTTTGCTACCGCTTGTTTCCAACCCGGTTAACGAAACAAAATCCGACTTAAAATTTATTGAATGTGCAGCGCGGGGAGTAGCGGTGCTAGCAAGTCCCACTGTGTACGAACATTCCATAGTCGAAGGTGAAACCGGATTGATTTATAGATATGAAAAAGAGTTTGAAACCAAACTAAATTCGCTAATTTCTGATACTTCTATGCGCCGGAAAATAGCGGCGAATGCTTACGAATGGGTGCGCGACAACCGCTTGCTGTGCGGGCACTACCGACAGCGCCGAGATTGGTACTTACAAATGCGGGACGAGTTGCCCCGTTTAAATGCTGAACTGCGCGATCGCCTGCCGGAGTTATTTGGTGACTAAGTGCGGTAAGATTTATAGGCTATTGTGCGATCGTTCTGTTTTATTGTTTAATTTCTAATTGTTACTCCACACCAATGCGAATTCTATTCACTATTGCTCACTTTTACAATCCCAGCGGCGACGGAAAACACGCTTCCCAGCGAAATGATCCGCAACCACGACTAAATGCTTTAACCGCTTGCGTGACATCGCTGCAAGCTTTATACGGCAAATCTCAGTCCATGATTGACATTCGCGAATGTGCAACTATCCCAGCAAATCAATCTCAACAGCACGAAATTGACATTGTTGTTTGCACTACTCAAGGTTATCATCTGTTGCCTCAACTGCCAGTGCAGCCCAGATGTTTTATGCACCACGCTACCAAATGCGAACCGCTGCTGTTGGGGTTTGAGTGTCAAGCAGTTTTGCGATCCTGTCTTAACAAATACGATTATTTCTGTTATTTGGAAGATGATTTAGTTCTGCATGACCCGTGGTTTTTTAGTAAATTAAAGTGGTTTACGCATCACGGAGGAAATGGGAATTTGCTGCAACCTAATCGCTATGAAATAGCGCCTCAAGGCGCGGTTTTTAAAGCATATATTGATGGTGATTTAGCAGCAACAGCTACTGCTAAGTTTCAAAATGTGGAGGAGCAGCGGCAGTTAAAGGGAAAAATCATGGAACAAACAGTCGCTTTTGAGCGGGCGTTGAATCCTCATTCCGGCTGCTACTTTTTGAATGCAGAACAGATGGCACACTGGGCTAAGCAGTCTCATTTTTTGGATAGAGATACTAGCTTTATCGGCCCCCTGGAAAGTGCGGCGACTTTAGGAATTATGCGGACTTTTAGAGTTTACAAGTCAACTCCTTCCTATGCTAATTTTTTGGAGATTCAACATTTTGGAGCGAGTTTTCTGAATTTGATTGGTAATAAGGTGAGGGTGCCGGAAGCAGGATGAGTTAAGATATTCAGGTAAGCTGCAATCCTTGAGAGGTGCATCTCACATCTTGCACCATTCTCAGGAACAGCCAAGATATTCTCATGAACAGGCAAGATGCCTGTTCCACAAATAATGAGTTTTCTTGTGGGGAGTAGGGGTTGGGCATCTTGCCCGCCCGTAAGTCCTACTATTTTACAGCAGTCAAAACATCGCCGATTTTAACTGTGCCGCTGTTGATAATTTTGGCTAAAACTCCAGTTTGTGCGTGACCGAATTCCTGTTGCAGTAAACTGAGTAGGGAAATATCCCGATCGCCCGTTTCTGGATTCACTTCTATATTGACACAGCGGCCGATTCGTGCTGTAACTTCTATACGCGCTGTTCCTAATTGAAACTGTTTTCCGATCAACTCAAATTCTGACCAAGCTGCCATACCTTCTAGCACAATGTTCGGGCGAAATCGGCCCACGTCAATGTTTTGAACAGCAATTTCTGTTAATTGGTCTAATGTGGCTTGACTGAGTAAAGAAATGTGTACGGGTTCTCGATCGGGATAACGAGTTTCGCCGCTGGTGTCGCCGACTAATTGCAAAGGTGCAAACTGCGGGTGTCTCGCTTCTTTTGTTGGTTCAATTGCCGCCAAATATTCGGTGAAAAAACTGCCAATGCGATCGCGCCCCGCTGCTGTGTTCGTTTCTGCCGATAAGACTGCAACTCCTTCACGCTTGACTGTTAAAACGGCAGTTTCCGGTTGATAATCGCATTCTAAAGCTGCTAACAAAGGCCAATCGTTTTGGACAGCAAAATGTTTTTTGCTCATCCAAGGCATATTTTGGGCAGGCATCTTTGCAGCTTCCAGATTATCTGCGAACATTAAGGCAAAAGCTCGATCGCCCTTAATTCCGTGTCCTGCTGTTAAAGCAAACTCTGACATTTCTTGCGGTGTCAGCCCTTTAATTGGATAAATAAATAACTGTTTTATTGTTGCAGGTATCATAATTTTTAGGAAGTTACTACAATTTTAACTCTCACTCTTATCCCCCCCTTTTTGTAGGGGCGGTGCTCCCGTGCCCGCCCCTTTTGTAGGGGGGCATAAGCTATTTCACAAACCTTAATAAAATTGCTATAAAAACCCGATTAAGCTAGCAATTCATAGCGGCGGATATCTGGAGGCCCAACGGCCAAACCGTCTAATTTCTGCACGGCGTCTTGAATGTGAGTTGAACCGAGATGTAGTTCGAGCAAATCTGCACTTTCCCACTCTTCAACATAGGTAAAATCTGTGGGATCGGCTTGATTTTGCAGGAGTTCGTATTTGATGCAGCCTTTTTCTTTACGAGTTGGTTCTATAATGCTCAGCAGCAGAGATTTAAGTTCTGCTACTTTGTCAGGAAAGGCAGCGAGGCGGGCGACTACTCGCAAGGTTGGTTGGGACATAGGAGAAAAAAGAAACAGATAGGACGATCGAACTTACCGATTTTTACTTGGCAAACTCAGCAAAAGACGATTTTACTTAAAATAACCTAAAGAGATCGAGCGGTCAACCGATTTTAGATTTTAGATTTTAGATTTTAGATTAAAGAATTGCAGCATTGACTTGCGCGAGATAAATACGTTCGGCAAGTTTCATCGGATACAGGTTTTTTATTTCTGGGTCCTGAGTCTGCTTTCGGAATGAATCACGTGGCGGGTATCCTGGATGCGAGGAGGTCAACCGCATTAAAATCAGCCCAGGACGCACTCAAGTCTCAGAAACCCGGTTTCTTGCCAAAGTCTTCGTTACTAAGCGCAGAGCGTCGTATAAACCGGGTTTCTTGAGATATTTTTGTAAATACCGAAGGAACTCAATCTTTGGGATAAAATCGCTTGTTTTCTGTAGAATATTCCCAGGCGAGATCCTCCGGGTCTTTTTCACGGCTCCATTGAGCAAACTCCGGCTTAAGTTTCCACTTGCCGATCGTAGTTGCGTGAACTTTGAACCTGCGAGAGAGTTCCGTCTGGGTAAAAGAGATTTTGGGCTTTTGAGGAGTCTTAGTTTGAGCAATGGGGAATAAATTTGGTTTTTTATCTTGTGCTTTTTCCCGATTTGTGGGAGGCTCTTGAACAGCTATTGCCACATTAGGTGTTTCGCTTGGAGTGACAGTTGGAGCTATTTGAAAATAATACAAAATTCCGCCTTGTTCCGTCACCTCAAAATCCGCTGCAAACTCAGAGGCTCGTTCGTCGAGATACTCTTGAACCTTTTCTCCGGGGAGTTTCGCATTCATCGCCAAATCCAAAGCCGTAACTCGCCCTTGATTTTCCTTGATCAACTTATAGAAAACCGAGTCTAAATGAGCGAGTTTATTTTTTTGCTGCTGCTGGTAGAGCTTGTAAGCCCAAGCAACGCCCGCTGTGGTGGCGATCGCCCAAAACATCTTTCCCGACTCGAAACTGGCAACCGCCGTCAAGGAAATAGGCAAAAGCAGGGTAAGATATCCCCAAATGCTTCCCTTCTTTAGGTTATTGCTGTTTTTGACCATAGTTCCTAAACAGGTAGGTAGTTTAGCTTAGTAGAGCGTGTCTGAATGCCGCGAAAGTTTTTCGACAGTCGATATATCGATCGGCCCGCTGACACACCCAAAAACGGATACTGTGCCGCGTACACTCGCCTTCTGGACAATCCCTAATTTTAGACCAAAGTTCCAGCTCCTTTAATTCAATGTCGCAAGTAAATCGAAAATTGAAAATCGAAAATCGAAAATCGAGTGACGCACTCTACGACAAAATCCCAGAATCTACTTTTTTTTGCAACCGAGGGTTCATGTACTTTTTTCGCAAACAGATTGCCATCCTGCTGATAGTTGTTGCTTGCTGTACGCTGACGATTAGTTGCAGCGATAGCCGAGCTGTCCAGTGTACTAAATTTACTGAAATTGTCAACAAAGGCAACGCTCTCATGGATGTTGATAAAGACAGCAACGATGCTGCAACGACCGACAGCTTAGCTAAAAATTTGAACCGGATAGCGAAGGAACTTGAAGATCTGCGAATAACAGATCCAACCCTCAAAGAAATTCAGGAGCCATCGGTCAAATCCTTCCAGGAAATTAGTCTAGCACTCGGCGACATAAGCAAAAGTCTTCAGGCTGGAAATCTCGCTTCTACAAGTATAGAAGGTCGAGTCCAAATCCAAACAGCTCAAGCAGATATTATTAGAGCCGGCCAACAGGCGAATCAAGCAGCAGCAAATCAAGACGCTTTGACTAGCAAACTGATTAATTATTGTAAGGGCGATCGCTAAAGGCTAAGAGTTTTGAGTTTTGAGATGGCCACGCAAACCCCAACAACCCACAGCGGGTGAATGAATTTGAGAAATGCGTCGCCTTCACCTACTATCTACCCCTTTGCAATTACCCAATTTAGTGATGAATTTCTAGATTCAAAATATAGCGACCGAGTTGCACTTTCTCCGACCACAACTCATATTCTAACCGCAAGTGATCCGGTTCCGGCTTTCCTGTCAGCGTCAAGTTGCGAGTGAAGTTGCGGAGTCGCAACTGTTCGGGAGTCGCCAAGGATTCACCCTGAAGCCAATAACGGCTCAGGCCGTACATTCCTCGTTCCCAGCAGTGGCGGTAACTATATTTGCCGTTTCCTTGCATGGTCATAATGACTCGATAGGGCGAAACTTCTAGCCAGAGCAACCGGGGTTTTGTAGTTGGGGGTAAAATTGTAACTGGCTCGGCAGATGCGTCGGAAACGTCGGAAAATTGGCGATCGATGATTGCTGGTTCATGCAACAACAAGTGAAAGCGATCGCGGTCTTTTTGATAAAGCGTAGCAGCGGTTTCAACGACTGACCACAAAGGTAAATCTGTGGAGACGAGCGATAAACTTACAGGCTTGCGGTGATGGGTCAGCATAAATAAAAGTTTAGGAGTTGTGGTGGATCGGGCAGTTTGAGATTTGAGATTTTAGACTTTAGATTTTAGATTGGCTGGGTTCCAAATTCCGGAGCTTTTGCTTAACAAAATGAAAAATCTACAACTCGCAATCGAAAATCTAAAATTGTTTAGTCACAATTCAATCATCTGGTCGATAACTCAGAGCTGGAGATGAAATCTAAGCAGATACACGGATAATATTTGTGAAATTAATGTAAAATCCGTGCCGTTGCGTCCGCACTCCCGTGTCGCCGACAACTGACAGCGGAGTCTCCGGGCGAGTTTAATCAGCCTTTAAGTTAACCGGACACATTGGGAAAAAACCCTAAGCCCGTACAAAAGACGACTGACTTAGGACTGAGAAAAAGGTAGGATAGCTAACGCCATCCAATCCTAGTTTATCTCAATGCAAGCTGACATTATAACTACTACGCTTCTTGACAAAAGCCAAACTTTAAGCATTCAAAAACCGGCATCGGGCTTGTCGCTGGTGGGGAGGATTCGAGTTCCGGGCGATAAGTCGATTTCTCACCGAGCTTTGATGTTGGGTGCGATCGCCCAAGGTGAAACTACTATTGAGGGACTACTCCTAGGAGAAGACCCCCGCAGCACGGCTAAATGTTTCTCGCTCCTGGGAGCCAAAGTTTCTGAACTCAACGCGGAACGGGTGAGGGTCCGGGGCGTCGGAATTGGCGAGTTAGAGGAGCCTGTGGAAGTCTTGGACGCGGGTAATTCCGGCACGACGATGCGGCTAATGTTGGGAATTTTAGCCTCTCATCCGGGGCGTTTTTTTGCGGTAACGGGTGACAGTTCTTTGCGATCGCGCCCGATGTCGCGCGTCATTAAACCGCTACAACTTATGGGAGCGCAAATCTGGGGCCGAAAGAGCAATTCTTTAGCTCCTTTAGGGATACTGGGACAGCAGTTAAAACCGATTCACTACCATTCTCCGATCGCCTCGGCTCAAGTTAAATCTTGCATTTTGCTCGCCGGTTTGATGGCGGAGGGAGAAACTACAGTCACAGAACCCGCTCTGTCGCGGGATCACAGCGAGCGGATGCTGCGAGCATTTGGAGCTCAATTGAGCGTCGATCCAGAAACTTGTAGCGTGACAGTCACTGGGCCGACACAACTGCGAGGACAGAATGTGATTGTACCGGGGGATATTAGTTCGGCGGCATTTTGGCTAGTTGCTGGGGCGATCGTCCCGGGTTCGGAACTCGTAGTCGAAAATGTCGGCGTCAACCCAACTCGTACAGGGATTTTGGAAGCTTTGGAAATGATGGGCGCCGACATTGAACTGCAAAATCAGCGAGAGGCGGCTGGGGAACCGGTAGCGGATATTTTGGTTCGTAGTTCCGGCCAATTGCGGGGATGCACCATTGCGGGCGACTTAATTCCCCGGCTGATTGACGAAATCCCGATTTTGGCAGTAGCGGCGATCTTTGCGTCCGGTACTACAATAATTCGAGATGCGGCCGAGTTGCGGGTCAAAGAGAGCGATCGACTGGCCGTGACTGCTGCCGAACTCAACCGCATGGGAGCTCAAATTTCCGAGTTACCCGACGGTTTAGAAATTACCGGGGGAACTCCTTTGACCGGCGCGGATGTTGACAGCTACACCGACCACCGAATAGCGATGAGTTTGGCGATCGCAGCCCTCAACGCCACAGGTATTACTAACATTCACCGGGCCGAAGCCGCTGCCATTTCCTACCCCGACTTTACCGCCACTTTGCAACAAGTTTGCCATCCAAATTAAGATTGGGCATTGGCCAAACAGGGCATTGGGCATTGGCCAAACAGGGCATTGGGCATTGGCCAAACAGGGCATTGGGCATTGGCCAAACAGGGCATTGGCCAAACAGGGCATTGGCCAAACAGGGCATTGGGCATGGGTTGCTGGTTACTTGTTATCGGTTATGGCTATAGCCTTACAAATAACAAATAACCACTAACTAATGACCAAGGACTAATGACTAATGACTAATGACCAATGACTAATGACTAATGACTAATGACTTCCTCTAAGAATCTTTGCCTACAACTTGTTCTTTTAAAGAATCAATTTCCGTTAACAACTCTTGGCGATCTGAAGCCTTGAGCAGATAGCGATAAACAAACCAACCCGTATATCCCATGCCAATCAACTCAAAAATGGGAGCTACCAAAGGGACATCATTAAGAGCACCTAAAACTCCCAGCATTACCTTAATACTAATACCGCCTGCCAAGATTAAACCAACTGTTATTAGGGGCTTTTGGTAGTCAGCAAAAAAATTAGAGAGATAGGCTGGAAGTTCCGACAAAATTGTAATAACTTGGTCTTTAATATCTTGGAACTGGCTGGCCGGTGTTTCTGTGGTGGTCACTGTAGTCATGACCCCCGGTTTGTCCTCCACCAGATCTACTGTCACGACTTCAGTGATTGTTTGTGCGTCGTCAGAAAAGTTAGCTTGTGTCATTGGATACTTACTCCGTTGTCAGGTAAAATTGCAGGCTGTGAATTGCTGCCAGTATAATTCTCCGGTAATTAGCACAGCATCCACGCTGCAGGGACTAATTGATGAGACTAAGGCAGAGTTTCACAAATTGCAAGCAAAAAGAACGATATGACTTGATTTTAAACAATTTCCCTCGTTGCCAAATCGGTCTTTTGACTCATTTTTTCACTTGAGCGAGGTCGATTTGATTCGGGCAAGGGCGTCCTTGTTCAAAGTCGGTGATATTGCCGATCGTGGTTTCGGCGATATTTTTCAAAGCTTCCTCGGTGAAGAAAGCTTGATGTCCGGTAATCAGGACGTTGGGGAAAGTCAGCAAGCGCTGAAATACGTCGTCTTGAATGACGTGATTTGACAAATCCTCAAAAAACAGATCCGTCTCTTGTTCGTAAACATCTAAGCCGAGGTAGCCAATTATACCAGACTTCAGTGCTTTGGTGACAGCTTTAGTGTCAATCAACTGACCGCGGCTGGTATTTATCAGCATCATCCCTGGTTTCATTTGCTCGATCGCCTCTGCACCGATTAAATGGTAAGTTTCCGGTATCAGCGGACAGTGGAGGCTGACAATATCAGAAGTGGCGAAGAGTTCCGGGAGTGCAACGTATTCCATGCCTATGGCAAGGCAATCTGGGTTTTGGTAAACATCGTATCCCAGCAGGCGACACCCGAATCCGTGCAGAATTTGGGCAGTAATTGCGCCAATTCTGCCTGTTCCGACAATTCCCACCGTTTTGCCGTGGAGATCAAAACCCAACAAGCCATCTAGGGCGAAATTGCCTTCGCGGACGCGGTTGTAGGCCCGATGGATTCGGCGGTTGAGGGACAAAATCAGAGCGACTGCGTGTTCGGCCACTGCGTAGGGAGAATAAGCCGGAACTCGCAGCAGAGTTAGATCTAAATCCTTCGCTGCTGCTAAATCCACGTGATTGAATCCGGCCGATCTCAGGGCCAGCAAGCGGACGCCTTTTTCGGCAATGCTAAGCAGCGTTTTCGCGTCCAAGGAGTCGTTCACGAACGCGCAAACGGCCGGAAATCCAGCAGCCAAAACGCTGGTTTCCAGGTTCAGACGCGGTTCAAAAAAAACTAAATCGTGTTTGCCGCCGACATTCGCTGCTTCCAGAAATGTGCGATCGTAGGATTTAGTGCTGAATACGGCTACCTTCATGATTTTTGCCTGCAAACCCAGTAATAGTTGGAAATTTTTTCCAGAGATCAACTCTAAATTTTACTAGAGCGCCGTTGCCCCAAACAACCCACTTTCCCTGATAAATATTGAATTTCGTAACAAGAGCATCTGTGAAGATACCAATTTTTTAGCTTTAGCACAACTCCTGCTTAATTTTTTTAATTTAATTGTTTAGACTGTAGTAAAGCGTGAGCGTTAATTGCTAAAATCTTAGGACAAACTCAGATGCGTAAAAAAATCAAAACAATAATTTATGAAATTTTAGAAACCTCAGACTCAAGCAATTTATACAGTTTAGCCGATGATGTTGTCATAACTTGTTTAATTCTGATCAACGTCGCAGCTTTTATTGCTTCTACTTCGCCCACATTGTCGCCAGAACACACATCGCTTTTGGTAAACATCGAAATTGTTTCCTCCTTAGTATTTACAATAGAATATATTTTAAGGCTCTGGGTGTCTACAGTCGATCGCAGATACAGCCACCCGCTTTGGGGAAGATTGAAATATGCTCTTACACCGCTAAGTTTGATAGATTTAATTTCTATCTTGCCTTATTATTTTTTGCTGTTGTTTCCTAGTTTTAAATTCGTTAATTTAATTCGTGTTTTGCGCTTGTTGCGCTTGCTAAAAATGAGCCGTTATTCAGAGTCAGTCAGAACTCTGGGAGCAGTATTGTACGCTAAGAAAGAGGAGTTGATTGCCACTGCATTTGCAGTTTTTATTCTGTTAATATTTGCCTCTAGCATCATGTATTTTGTTGAATACGAGGCACATCCCGAAGCTTTTGGCAGCATCCCCGATGCAATGTGGTGGGGAGTTGTGACATTAACTACTGTGGGTTACGGCGATATTTATCCAATCACTCCTTTAGGAAAATTGTTAGGAGCCATGTTAGCATTTTTGGGAATCGGAATTTTTGCGTTACCTGCGGGGATAATTGCTGGGGGTTTTTCCGAGGAACTACAAAAGAGAAAGCAGGAAAAAAAAGCTGAAAAATTAGAGGAATTTGCGAATTGTCAATCGGTCAAAATGCTGGCGGAAATCGAGGCCAGTTTTGAACAAAAGCAAAGGGCGATCGCACTTCACATCGAAAGTTCATCAGACTTGATGAAAAAATGTGTTCAAATTGCCAAACAGAAGTTAGGAAGTGAGTTTCAAAATGAACAAATTTTGCGCGATTTAGCTATTCATTTGTACAATGAAGCCGTTCGCAAATTCGAGCTTTAATTACAGATATACATTGCCTGTTATTGCCACCCCATCGTTACCATCACTTGTGGTTAGTTATCACTGCTTTATGTAATGAGTAATAGTCAATAGTTAATTACCAATCTGGTGGCAAATTGTAATATTCGAGAGTTGATTTATCTGCAAGCAAATCTTTGGTTTTTCTGTCAATTTTAATCTCACCATCCGCCAAAACTAAAGCCCTTTGAGTCGTTTTCCCGATCCAATTCAAATTATGAGAAGCGATTAAAATTACCTCGATCGGCAATTGGGACAAAACCTTAGCCAAATGACGCCGCCACGAGGGATCTAGTCCGTTGGTCGGTTCATCTAAGATCAAAATTGCCGGCTCTAATGCTAAAATTGCTGCCAAGGCTGCTAATCTTCTTTGACCTCCCGAAAGTTCATGGGCCGAACGGTTGGCAAATTCTACTAAACCAAATTCGTCTAATAGCGATAAAGCTCGATCGCGCGCAACTCCCGGCGGCACTCCGTAATTGCGTGGCCCGAACATAACATCCTCTAAAATAGTGGGCATAAATAGCTGGTCATTTGCATCTTGAAAGCAAAATCCAATCTGCCTCCGCGCCTGCGATAAAGTCGCCTCTTCCAGCTTTTTTCCCTGCACTCTAATCTCGCCCGCTTGAGGCATTTTTAATCCGATCAAGTTTTCGAGCAAAGTGCTTTTACCAGCACCTGTCAGGCCGAGTAGAGCAACTCTTTCTCCCGGTTGCAAAGTAAAAGAAATTCCCCTCAATATTGGCTTTTGATCGTGATATCCGAATACTAAATTTTCTACTTCGATTGTTGGCACGGATTTGAGTATAGTCAATTTTTATTTTCCTCGATTTTAGGATTAAGAGTATTTAACCGCAGAGAACACAGAGGGCGCAGAGAGGGGAAGGGAGAGGGCAAAAGGTAGAGGCATGAATTAATCAATTACCAATTCTACTCGTTCACAGGCTCTGCCTGGGAACGCAGATCGGGAGGCTCTGCCTCCAATTGTCCTCCGCAAGAAGCGAGGCAGAGCCTCTGGATATGGATTCCCAGGCAGAGCCGGGGAACCAGTTAAATGCCCAATGCCCAATTACGAATAACCGTAAGAAGCTGTTGTTAATCCGGCTGCGGTTAAAACTGCTAGTGTCAGCCAGATTCGCTCTTTAGGTGTTGATTTGGAGTCGGAGGGCAAACTTCCTTGATAGCCGCGAATTAGCATGGCTGCGTGTACTCTTTCTGCCCGATCGAGACTTCGCAAATAAAGCGCTCCGATCATGGAAGCACTGGCGTAGCGCAGCCATCCTCCGGTACCGGACAAGCCCCGGAGTTGGGCAGATATTTTCATGCGGTTGACTTCGGCTAGCAGGATTTCTAAGTATTGTGCTGTTAAAAGTACAATCTCTTGCAAACCTGCTGGTAGGGGCAATCCTTTGAGGGCGATTCCGAAACTGTGGGGTGGCAAAGTTAGCAGAAAACTGTTCATAATTAGCAAGCAAATTAGGGAACGCAGCAACAAAAAACTGGCGCGTTCCCAACCTTGGGGCAGCACTAATAAGGAGAGAAAAACCAATTCTGCTCCCAACAGTTGCGCTAGGGTTCGCACGGGAGCCCTGAGCCAAAACGACCAAAAAAGTGCGATCGCCCCATAAATTCCCAGCCACAGCCAAGCGCCTGTCTTCAGAAAACCCATGCCAATCACAATTGTGAGAGACACTCGCAATCGAAAAGGTATGGAGAGTTTAGACATCTTTAGGTTTTACCACCAACTGAGCAATCCCAAAAGCCGCGCCGAAGCTGAAGGCAGACCCTAAAAGTCCAGCAATGCTAGTACCAATCGGCTGTTCTTCTAATCCTTTAACTGTGTAATCTGCTAAAGGAGTGGGATTTTCGATCGCCACAGCTTCTTTATCTTTAAAGCCGTATTGTTCGGCTACCGCTTCTAACCCGTCAGGCCAACTTGAAGCAAACAGTGAAAGCACCCCCGAAATTAATAAAACTCCGATTACTGGCACTACCCATTTCTGCAATTGTGGCTGTTCTCCCGGCAGTAAATCCGGCCGCACTTTGACGAGATAAGTTAAAACTCCACCTGTAATTACCCCTTCGCCAATGCCGATTAAAATATGTACGCCTACCATTGCTGGCAGTGCAATATTCAGGCCTACTGTTCCAGAAATGGCCAGGGCGATTGTGCAGCAAATAGAAGCAGCAACGACGCTGATGGCGGCGGCGATGCCCGCGGCGAGGGGCAAACGATTTCGGGAACCTCCCAAGAGTTGCTGCAACGGTTGCAACAGCCACCAGCCCACCCAAATGCCAACTAGCCCTATGAAAATATTGGCCCCCAGGGCGGTGATGCCCCCATCGGCAAATAACACGCTCTGAATTATAACAACCGTGCTCATGGCCAAAGTTGCCGCCCAAGGGCTTCCCAAAACGACGGATGCGAGCGCCCCTCCCAACAAGTGCCCGCTGGTGCCGCCGGCTACGGGAAAGTTGATCATCTGGGCTGCAAACACGAAAGCTGTGGTTAAGCCCATGACTGGGGCTTGTCGGAGTCCCAGACTGGCGCTGGTTCGATTTAGGGCAACTGCGATTGCTGCTGCGCTTGCTATGCCGGTGGCAATGGCTACTGGCGGTGAAAGGAAACCATCGGGTATGTGCATTGATGTATCCAAACGAGAGAAGTTCCAGCCCTTTAGTCAACTATTTTTTACAAAAATTTACTATCCCCTGTGGGGGTATTTCTGCGATCGAGCGATCGGGGGAGTTGCGGCGGGCGATCGCTTATGGGATATAGATTAGCGCCTCATGGGCAGAATTTCGAGGATGAGAAATTTTACATTAAATAATCCTGAAGAATTATTCGGATAACCGACCACCCGCACATTCAAGCTTTTTGATAAGAATTATCAATGTTTGTTTACAGATTCAACTGCCAAATGTATTTACCATCAAGCTCAAGCAAGAATTTAAAAAAAATATCAAGAAAAAACTGAAAATCCCTAATTGGTTTTATTCCCACTCTTGAGAAGAGCTTACATTAAATTTTTGACAATCAAGCATCCAGGATACAAGCCCCGGATTCATTCCGAAAGCAGAATCAGGACCCAGAAATAAAAAACCTGTATCCGATGAAACTTGCCGAACGTATTTATCTCGCGCAAGTCAATGCTTTAATCTAAAATCTAAAATCTAAAATCTAAAATCGATTGACTTTTCCCATCGCAATGTGGCGCGTTAGGGAACATCTCATATTTGTAAAAACACTTCTTCTGGCTCCTTCCTTCTTCCTCTTCCCTCCTGCCTCCTGCCTCCTGCCTCCAAACTCCAATTTTTAGCTTTGCTGCTTTCATTGAGATGCTCCCGCGCGTTAGCCAAAAATAAATGTTTCGCGGTTTTCATGTCAAGTCTTTGACAATGGAGAGGCAAAATCCCGCTAATGCTGTTGCTAAGGGGTGGCCTAACCAGCTATTGCGAGTAACAGTCCGCTTCCGGCTGCAAATAATTCCAGTTTAGCTGTTGACAACCCCAAAAATTTGCCTGACAAGTCTCCAGAGGTTGTACCTTTCACTAATATGTCTACTGAAACGGCTATGGCAAGTAGGGCTACAGATAATACTCTCCAAGCTGTACCTGTATCAGCAGCCCAGCAGAAAGTTTAGGCGGTAGATGGAACAAATCAGACAGCAGAAATTACGGCGTAAAACTAGATGAGTTAACTCTGAAACTGTACGATCGCATCGATGGAAGTTGGCAAACTAGCCCTACATTCAATCAAAATCTAGTCTATCGAGTCAGTACAAGTCAAGATGGGGCGATGGCGTTCCGCCCCGCAAGCTACGGCAATTTCGAGCCGCTCAATCAACCAGCCAAGGATTACACCAAAGAAACTCCTTTGCCAAATCTCCTCAAATCTCCCGAAACTAGCAGCAACAATGCAGCACCACTCGCTAAGTTTACTGTAGTGTTTGAACCTACAGGAACCTTAGAAGTTAACCCCTAGCTCACATACAACATCTCTCCGGTAAGCTGCGCCATCAGCACCTTACTTTTCCTTTTTAACTTAAATGTGCTATTATAAACAGCGCCCTCTAAGGCATTCTACCTCTAAAACAACAAATGAAAGAACTTGACGAGAAAAAAACCCAGGAACTGCTATGCACCATCATGGAATGGGAACTTGCAGGTGTCGTGCGCTATACCCACTATTCACTAATGGTGACAGGGCCAAACCGGATTCCCATCGTGCAGTTTTTTAAAGCACAAGCAACGGAATCTCTACTCCACGCCCAACAAGCAGGAGAAATTCTCACCGGTTTAGAGGGACACCCCAGTCAGAAAATTGCTCCCATCGAAGAAACCTACAAACACTCGGTGAAAGACTTGTTAGAAGAAAGTTTAAATCACGAGAAAAAAGCCCTCAAAAAGTATAAGTCTTTACTTGAAGTCGTGACCAACTCCAGCGTTTATTTGGAAGAATATGCCCGAAATCTAATTGGGCAAGAAGAATTACACCAAGTAGAACTGAAAAAAATGCTCCGGGATTATAGTTGATTTAATCATTAGTTAATTGTGATTGGTTATGGGTTATTGGTTATTGGTTATTTCCAATGACCAATGACCAATGACCCATGCCCCATGACCATGCCCCCTAATTATAAAAAATGAATTTTAGTGAAGCCATACCAACTTTTATAATTACCCTGCGCGAAGGCGTAGAAGCCGCCTTAGTCGTCGGAATTGTACTAGCTTGCCTCAAAAAAGCCGAGCAAAGTCACCTCAATTCTTGGGTTTATGCAGGTGTCGCAGCCGGCATTGGTGCTAGCGGTTTGGTGGGTGTTTTATTCAATGGATTGCTCGCAGCACTATCAACATCCCAGCAGCCTTACGCACCAGTCATTAAACAGCTATTAGAGGGCGTATTGGGAATTGTGGCGATCGCAATGCTAAGCTGGATGCTAATTTGGATGACTCAGCAAGCGCGGTTTCTCAAAGCTGAAGTTGAAGGAGCAGTTACAGCAGCTTTGACAGAAAATAGCAATGCCGGCTGGGGCGTATTTGGCTTAATTTTTATTGCGGTACTGCGCGAAGGTTTTGAAACAGTTATATTTGTCAGCGCTCAATTTCAACAAGGTTTGAGTCCCGCTTTAGGTGCTTTGGGCGGTTTGACTGGGGCGGCAATCATTGGCGCGCTACTGTTCAAGTGGGGTGTCAAAATTGATATCCGCCTGTTTTTCAAGTTTATGGGGATTTTGTTGTTGTTAATCGTGGCAGGTTTGGCAGTATCTGCACTCAAGCATTTTGACCAAGCCGCTGGAATTTTGTCGCAGATGAATAGCCAGTATGCAGCGATTTGTGTTTATTACGATCGCCTCGCACCACTCCACTCTTGTATTTTAGGGCCGATGGTGTGGAATGCAGCGGAAATTTTGCCCGATCGACAATTTCCAGGAGTGATTCTCAAAGCACTGTTTGGATACAGAGATCGACTTTATCTCCTCCAAGCGGCGGCTTACACAATATTCTTAACCACCATCGGCAGTCTTTATTTCCAAAAATTAAGTTCTAAGCCGACTGTTCCCAACCAAAATACTCAGCTAGCTCGATCGGAAACTCGCCCTCAGTAGGTATGCAAGCGGTTTTTATCGGTTGTTTTACTAATTCTATGGCGAGCAAAAAATTAGCCCCACAGACAAAAAAATAACCAAAAATTGTCAGGTTGCGGGATTGATTATTTGACTTTTATATGATATGATTTAAAGATGTTAATTTACTTTAGTTTTTTATAAATACTTATATTGATATTATTTAATAATACCATCAATACCCGAAAAAAACAAGCCCTACCCCCTGAAAAAACACAAAAATTTTATAAGCAAAATTAACTAACTTAAAAAATTTACAGTTAACGGTTAACAGGGTAATGCAAGACGCGGACTACCGTTAGGGCGATCCTGTGAAGCCCCAGGCGCACCCGGCAAAAGTTAAGGCTGTTCTTTCCGACCAAAAAATCTGTCCCCAGCCAGATTTGGGGTAAACAGTTTTCTGATATGCGATCTTATCGCTTATAATAAGTACAAGAATATTTACAGAGCCCCGAAAGTTCTTAATCAACCTTATAATCCTTAATGAAGCTTAAAATTAAAAAATTGTTCGTTAAAGTTACCTGGAACCCCCAGAAGGCTGTAGGATCTGCCATTCGGTTAGCGGTGAGATAAATAATGATGCCCCGGATACTTGTTATTGATGATGACGCGGCGATCGCCGAACTTGTAGCCGTCAACCTAGAAATGGCTGGCTATGAAGTCACCCAGGCAGAAGACGGCATCAAAGGTCAGGCACTAGCAATACAACTGCTCCCCGACCTGATCATCCTAGACCTCATGCTGCCTAGAGTAGACGGATTCACCGTATGTCAGCGTTTGCGGCGTGACGAGCGCACCTCAGACATTCCCGTCTTGATGTTGACAGCCTTAAGTCAAACTCAAGACAAAGTAGAAGGCTTCAACTCCGGCGCCGACGACTACCTGACCAAACCCTTTGAACTAGAAGAGATGCTAGCCCGAGTGCGAGCTCTACTAAGGCGAACAGACCGCATCCCCCAAGCTGCCAAACACTCCGAAATTCTGAATTACGGCCCGCTGACCCTTGTCCCCGAAAGGTTTGAAGCTGTTTGGTACGCTCAGACAGTCAAACTGACCCACCTAGAGTTTGAGTTGCTGCACTGCTTGCTTCAGCGCCACGGTCAGACAGTCTCTCCCAGCGAAATTCTCAAAGAAGTCTGGGGTTACGACCCCGACGACGACATCGAAACAATTCGTGTACACATCAGACACCTGAGAACCAAGATGGAACCCGATCCCCGCCATCCTCGGTACATCAAAACCGTATACGGGGCTGGTTATTGCCTGGAGTTACCCAACAACGAGCAAGTAGCTGAAGAAACCAAATCTTCTGCTTGAGCTAGCCCGCCAGATGCAACAAGCAGTTAAAAATCCCGCTAGAAAAGCCTGAGAGCAAATGCTCTCAGGCTTGCTTGTTTGGAGTTTGAGTGAATATGTCAACAAGTAGGCATTGACTCTCTGGATTCGGAAAAAAACAATCCTGCACCCTCCTCCAACCGTACTTTTAGAGAAGCTTGTCCATAGGAAAGTACCGGATTTCTTTTTCCACCTTGTATTGTCCGAGAGGATGGGATAGCTACTTAAACAATAGTCTAGCCATCATACCCCTTAATAATACTATTTATCAATAAATTTAGAGGTATTCCTTTAGCTGCTATTTTTGCTAACGAGAAACCAAATTCCGCTCAAGCGCCAAAAACAGTCATACTCGTGATCTAACGAGGTTTTTTCCTACTGATTTACATACCAGAACTCAAATCAGTGAAAATTTTTCTCAAATACCCCTTGACTAAAATACTAAAATTGTTGATTATCTATATCAATAACCTGCGATCGCTTAAAACTCCACTGACATCTTTCTCAAGAGGTAAATCGCCGTGACCAGCATGGCAAAATCCTTCCCAGCCGAAGGAAAATCATTTCCCTGGTGGGTCGGCAACGCCCGCTTAATCAACCTTTCGGGCCGTTTGCTCGGTACCCATGTCGCCCACGCCCGCCTCATCGTCTTCTGGGCGGGAGTCTATACCCTATTGGAGTCTAGATTTATATGGATTCTCACGGAAAATATACTTTAGGAGCATCTAAAAATAGCACGAATAAATAACAGATAATCCCCTACAATCCTCGTTCAACTTTTTTATTTTTTCCGACATGAATTTATACAGTGCTAACTCACTCAAAGTCGAACTCAACCAAAGAGGCTGCCGCCTGACTCCCCAGCGAGAAACTATTTTGAGTGTTTTTCAAAATCTGCCACAAGGCAATCATTTAAGTGCGGAAGAATTATACAAGACATTGCAGAATAAAGGAGAACGAATAGGCTTGTCTACTGTCTACCGAACGCTGCATTTATTAGCCAGGATAGGAATTTTGCGTGAACTAGAATTAGCAGAAGGACACAAACATTATGAACTGAATTTTCCCGAATTGCACCACCACCACCATCTGGTTTGCATTCAGTGTCACAAAACCTTTGAATTTAGCGATGAATCGATTTTAAAAATTGGCAAAAAGCAAGTTGAAAAAGCTGGGGTAGAACTGCTTGACTGTCAATTAACTGTGCGTGCGGTTTGTTTGGAAGCGCTACGGGAGGGATGGCCTTCTTTGGTACCCAGCAATTGGTTGTGTCCCAGATATCATTCAGAAATGGAGGAAGAAATTAGTTGATTTGGATGCAATACACTTCCGTAATTGGTAATTTGTGCTTTTTTATTCGTTATGAGCTGTTAGTTATTAGCACCTAAAAATAACCAATGACAACTGACAACAGACGGCTGACTGCTGAATTCACTTTTGCAATTAAGCAACCTCAGAAGAATCGCAACGTTGGTGTTCCATCCGAAATATGTTAGCGTACAAACTAGCAACAATCTGTTTGCCTTCCTGCGTCAACTGCAAGTAACCGAGAGATTCACTGATGTGAGGATAAATACCGCTCCAGTAAAACTTAGAGTAGCTTTGCAGCAAGTCGCCCGGATGTCGATACCCCAAAACTTTAGTCGCACCGCTTTCTTCCAACTCGTAAAACAGCGCGCCAATTTTCTGCAAATATTGGGGGTTGCTGAGCTGACCTATCAAGTCAGCACCGCGCACTAAACTAGAGTAATTAACTGCATCCTCGTCTGTGTTACCGTCAAGCACCGAGAAACGAGTCTGTTCTATGTTCTGCTTAATTATCTCAGCATTAATTAGCTTGTGGTTGCCGAAGCGCTCGTCAATGAACAATTTAGCTCTGTCAACTCGGTAAGGAGCTAGGCTGGCCGCCGTTGCACCGGGAGCAAGTGCAATTCTCATGCCATCTTTTCCTGTAGCATACAATCCTTCTGATTCTTGGTCTTGCCGGCAAACTCCTTTGACATATCCGATGTCTTGGCACAGCAAAGAAATGATGAAGTGCAGCCAATCTTCGCAGGAAACTCCGCCCTTGCGAATGTGTTTTCCCCGCAAGATTTCTTGACCGACTAAGCTAATGCAAATGGCGTGTTCTACATTGTGATAAAGAGCGTCGCTGTTGGCGATGTTTTCTAACGCCATTGCCCCCACCCAGGCAATAATGTCAGCATAGTCTGATTTGTAGCCTCCGTAAGTGCGGCTGTAACCGTTCTGAAGTTGTTCGATGAAAGCCTCGATCAGAAGTTCTGTAGAATTAAACATACCCTATCCTTTTACCTTAATATTGCCTTTCCACAGGGGTGCATCTATTTGGGAGTCCTCTAAATTTTATGGATGAGATTTTAGCTCACAACTCCTGCACCCCGTGTGTGTGATCTGTGGATGGCAAGTGGGTAGCAATCTCAAAACTCATTGACGCAGCTACGCCCGGGGACTTACGAAGCAATCTCGCGCCCTGACTCAAAACTCCGAAGCAACTCAGTCCATCACTGACACCCATCCCCGCCGTACTGCATACAGCAGCCTGCTAACAATTTTTCGATCCTCTGAACTTTTTAAACTGTGAGAATTAATTGCGTATTGAATTTGCTGGAACACAGTGCGATCGATCTTACCGGATTTCCAAATGTTCAAGTAAAGTTCGGAAATTGTATATTCAGGAATATAAGCTTTGGTTGTCATCTGCTGTCAACTCAATGTATATTTCTTATTGTCCGGTAATTTTAGATAACTTTATGTGATGTAGATCGGCTATAGACTGTGATGCGATCCCAGGCTGGAGTTAATGCGCCTCTCCTCACAATGGTAATTCGATCGCAAAAGCGCGATATTGCGATCGTCATAAATTTTGCTGACGGCTGTGACAATCATCATAGTTGCGCCTAAATTATAGGATGTCACATACCATTCTCCCGTTGCGCTCGCCCCCTCCCAACTTGCAGCAAGGAAGGAAGTTTGAGCGCGGGTCGCGCAAATTTCTTGCCAAAGAAACACGCGTCGTGTACAATACAGAGTCTGGTATCCTCACTTACCCATAATTATTTTCATTCATCCCGTCCCCCCAGAGGGGAAGGGACTTTCAGTGCGGATACAGCCAAATCACTATATTCAGCAAAAAGCTAGAAATGCCGTAACTCATGCCCACTATTCAGCAACTCATCCGTTCAGCACGGGAACAAACGCAGAAAAAAACCAAATCGCCAGCTCTCAAGAGTTGCCCGCAGCGCCGCGGAGTTTGCACCAGAGTGTACACGACCACCCCGAAAAAACCCAACTCGGCGCTGCGGAAGGTGGCTCGGGTACGGCTGACCTCTGGTTTTGAAGTCACCGCCTACATCCCAGGGATCGGTCACAACTTGCAAGAACACTCGGTAGTAATGATCCGAGGCGGTCGGGTAAAAGATTTGCCAGGAGTTAGATACCACATCATTCGGGGTACATTAGACACCGCTGGGGTGAAAGACCGCAAGCAGGGTCGTTCCAAATACGGGGCCAAGCGTCCTAAAGAGAAAAAATAACACGGAACTCGCCCGATCGTCGGGGTTGGGAAGCAAAAATAGATCCGATCGCGCCGCTCAATTGCACGCTCGATCGTCATAAATCGAAATGTGATCCCAAAACCCCAAACTCAATCATTCAAAATCAAAAATCCCAAATAGAACTATGTCTCGCCGCACAGTTATTCAAAAACGTCCAGTTCCACCAGATCCAACCTACAACAGCCGGTTGGTAAGCATGATGGTGAGACGGATCATGCAGCACGGCAAAAAATCCGTTGCCTCCAGCATCGTCTACGACGCCCTCAAAACCATCCAAGAACGCACAGGGGCTGAACCGTTAGACTTGTTTGAAAAAGCAGTCAAAAACGCGACACCCCTGGTCGAAGTCAAAGCCCGCCGGGTAGGTGGCGCCACCTACCAAGTGCCAATGGAAGTGCGTTCCGATCGCGGTACCACCCTCGCCCTCCGCTGGCTGATCAGATTTGCCCGCGCCCGCACCGGCCGCTCGATGGCAGCCAAGCTAGCCAACGAACTGATGGATGCAGCTAACGAAACAGGGAGTGCTATTCGCAAGCGCGAAGAAACTCACAGGATGGCTGAAGCTAACAAGGCTTTTGCTCACTACCGCTACTAACTGCAACAACTGGCATGGAGAAGAGCGCGATCGTGCGGTATAAAAGCATCGGGTGAGAAATTGGAAAGTGTAAGTTTTGAGTGTTGAGATTGCTTCTCTTGGCGCAGTTGCGATTCGTGAAGCAAACTCAAGACTCCCAAAATCAAAATTCATGCACTCAAAATTCACGCACTCTCTGAATCCTCCATGTCGCATCCTTAATATTTTTGTAAACAAATCTTGCAAAAAATATTAAAATGTAACAATAAGCTCCAAAGACTTTTGTAAGTCACTGGGGAGTGCAAAATAGGGTTACTGTGTAGTATAATAGTATTATAACAGCAACACAAGATTAAGGAGGTAGCTGTGGTACGTATCGTCCCGCTAGAAAAAACTCGCAACATCGGCATCGCCGCCCACATTGACGCGGGCAAAACAACAACAACAGAAAGAATTCTGTTCTATTCCGGCATGGTTCACAAAATGGGTGAAGTGCACGAGGGAACAGCAGTCACCGATTGGATGGAGCAAGAGCGAGAGCGTGGAATTACGATTACTGCCGCTGCTATCACCACCAGTTGGAAAGATTACAAAATCAACATCATCGACACTCCCGGACACGTAGACTTCACGATCGAAGTCGAACGCTCGATGCGAGTGCTCGACGGAGTGATCGCAGTGTTCTGCTCGGTAGGGGGAGTGCAGCCGCAATCCGAAACAGTTTGGCGACAGGCCGATCGGTACAAAGTACCGAGGATCGTGTTCGTCAATAAAATGGATCGGATGGGGGCAAACTTCTACAAAGTCTACGGCCAAATTCGCGATCGCATGAGAGCGAACGCCGTACCCATCCAAATCCCGATCGGCAGTGAAGAAAACTTCCGGGGAATTGTAGACTTAGTGCACATGAAAGCCTATATCTACAACAACGACACGGGAACCGACATCGAGGAAGTAGAAATCCCCGATGAAGTAAAGGATCTAGCCGTAGAATACCGCACCAAGCTGATCGAGTCGGTAGCAGAAACCAACGACGCCCTCACGGAGAAATACCTCGAAGGCGAAGAGTTAACGGAAGACGAAATCCGCTTGGCCCTGCGTCACGGCACTGTCGAAGGTACGATCGTCCCCATGTTGTGCGGTTCGGCATTCAAAAACAAAGGCGTTCAGTTGTTGTTGGATGCAGTCATCGACTATCTGCCGTCGCCCTTGGAAGTTCCTCCCATACAAGGACTCCTGCCCAACGGCGACACAGCAGAGCGGTTTGCCGACGACAACGCCCCCCTGTCAGCCCTGGCATTCAAAATCATGGCTGACCCCTACGGTCGCCTGACCTTTGTTCGCGTCTACTCCGGTATCCTCAAAAAAGGAACCTACGTCCTGAACTCCACCAAAGACAAAAAAGAGCGGGTTTCTCGCCTAATTGTACTCAAAGCGGACGATCGGATAGAAGTTGAGGAACTGCGCGCCGGAGACTTGGGAGCAGCCTTGGGTTTGAAAGACACCTTCACAGGCGACACCCTCTGCGAAGAAGGAGCGCCAGTGATTCTGGAATCTCTGTTTATACCAGAGCCAGTCATATCGGTGGCTGTCGAACCCAAAACCAAACAAGACATGGAGAAGCTCTCCAAAGCCCTCCAGTCACTCTCGGAAGAAGACCCCACCTTCCGAGTCAACGTTGACCCAGAAACCAACCAGACAGTCATCGCCGGCATGGGCGAACTGCACCTGGAAATCCTGGTTGACAGGATGCTGCGGGAATTCAAAGTAGAAGCCAACGTGGGTCAGCCACAAGTAGCCTACCGTGAAACCATTCGCAAATCCGTCCGCGCCGAAGGTAAATTTATCCGCCAAAGCGGCGGTAAAGGTCAGTACGGTCACGTCGTGATCGAACTAGAACCCACCGAAGTCGGAAGTGGCTTTGAATTTGTCTCCAAAATTGTTGGTGGCACTGTACCCAAAGAGTACATCGGCCCAGCAGAACAAGGGATGAAAGAAGCGTGCGAATCAGGTATTGTAGCAGGATATCCCGTGATTGACCTCAAAGCTACTATGGTAGACGGGTCTTTCCACGATGTAGACTCCTCAGAAATGGCATTTAAGATCGCCGGTTCAATGGCGATCAAAGAAGCCGTGATGAAGGCGTCGCCAGTGCTGCTAGAGCCTATGATGAAAGTAGAGGTTGAAGTTCCCGAAGATTACATCGGGAACGTCATCGGAGACCTCAACTCGCGTCGGGGTCAGATCGAAGGTCAAGAGACGGATCAGGGGATAGCCAAAGTTTCTGTAAAAGTTCCACTAGCAGAAATGTTTGGTTACGCCACCGACATCCGCTCGAAAACCCAAGGTCGAGGCATCTTCACAATGGAATTCAGCCATTACGAAGAAGTGCCGCGAAACGTGGCTGAAGCCATTATCGCTAAGAACAAAGGGAACTAATGATTTTAGATTTTGGATTTTGGATTTTGGATTGAATCCAAAGTCTAGAATCTAAAATCTCAAGTCTAAAATCGCTAAAAGAAACAAGGAACAGATCAAGAATGGCACGCGCAAAATTTGAACGGAATAAACCCCACGTAAACATCGGCACGATCGGTCACGTTGACCACGGCAAAACAACTTTGACCGCCGCGATTACGATGACTCTCTCTGCACTAGGTCAAGCAAAGGCTAAGAACTACGCCGACATCGACGCTGCGCCTGAAGAAAAAGCACGGGGTATTACGATTAATACTGCTCACGTTGAGTACGAAACCACAGGTCGGCACTATGCCCACGTAGATTGCCCCGGACACGCTGACTATGTGAAAAACATGATCACCGGTGCAGCTCAAATGGACGGCGGCATCCTAGTAGTGTCAGCGGCAGACGGCCCCATGCCTCAAACTCGCGAACACATCCTGCTAGCTAAGCAAGTTGGCGTTCCCAGCCTGGTTGTCTTCTTGAACAAAGAAGACATGGTGGATGATGCTGAACTGTTGGAATTGGTAGAACTGGAAGTTCGCGAACTTTTGAGCTCTTACGATTTTCCGGGCGATGACATCCCCATCGTCACAGGTTCGGGATTGAAAGCTCTTGAAGCGATGCTTGCTAATCCCAAGACTGTCAAGGGCGAAAATGAGTGGGTTGACAAAATCTACAAGCTGATGGAAGAAGTAGATGCTTACATCCCCACCCCAGAACGCGAAGTTGACAAGCCTTTCTTGATGGCAGTTGAAGACGTATTCTCGATTACTGGTCGGGGTACGGTCGCCACTGGTCGGATTGAGCGCGGAACCATCAAAGTCGGCGAAACAGTCGAATTGGTGGGTCTTAAGGACACTCGCAGCACTACGGTGACTGGTGTGGAAATGTTCACCAAGTCTCTGGAAGAAGGTTTGGCCGGCGACAACGTTGGTCTACTGCTACGGGGGATTTTAAAGGCGGATATTGAACGCGGAATGGTGATTGCCAAGCCGAAAAGCATCCTCCCTCACACTCAGTTTGAATCTGAAGTGTACATCCTCAAGAAGGAAGAAGGCGGTCGGCACACGCCCTTTTTCTCTGGCTATCGCCCTCAATTCTACGTCCGTACCACTGACGTGACCGGCACGATCGCACAATTCACGGCTGATGACGGTACTGAAGCAGAAATGGTGATGCCCGGTGACCGGATCAAAATGACGGTTGAGTTGATTCACCCGATCGCGATCGAACAAGGAATGCGCTTCGCTATCCGCGAAGGCGGCCGCACCGTCGGCGCCGGCGTTGTTTCCAAAATCCTCAAGTAGGACTCGCATAACAGCTTAAATAGCAGAAAAGCCGCCAAATGTCAATAGGCTTTTCTGCTATTTAGTGAGTAGTGAGTAGTTATAGGTTAGTGGCCAGTTGTTAGTAGTTATGGGTTAAATGTTCAATAACAGATAACAAATAACAAATGACTGATGACTAATGACTAATGACTAATGACTAAAAATAAACTGAACCTCGAAAATTCAAGAAACAAAAATGGCAACAATTCAACAGCAAAAAATTCGCATCCGCCTCAAAGCTTTCGATCGCCGAATTCTAGACGCATCCTGCGAAAAGATTGTAGATACAGCAAATCGGACAGCAGCCACAGCGATCGGCCCGATTCCCCTACCGACAAAACGGCGGATTTACTGCTTGCTGCGATCGCCCCACGTAGACAAAGATTCTCGCGAACACTTTGAAACCCGCACGCACCGCCGGATTATCGACATTCACCAGCCATCGGCCAAAACAATTGACGCTTTGATGAAACTGGATTTGCCAGCCGGCGTAGATATCGAAGTCAAGCTGTAGATTGACTCATCGGAAACTCGGAAAGAAGGAACAATGGAAAAATACATTGTTCCTTCTTTTTTATGAAAGTTCGTTATTAGTTTAAAGTGAACATTGCCGGAGTAATAGAACTAGCTGATGAGTCAGTCAGAGATGCTAAAACTGCCCCAGTGCTAACAAGACGGATCAGGGTATCCCGGGCTTGAGTGCCTGTACCTTGGGTAATAGTTAACTGCTCAAATTTGAGGCCGCCTGCTAATTCTAATAAGTCTTGGCCCATAGTAAAATCTGCGATCGTATCAGTTTCATTTCCAGGCGTTAAAACAAAAGTATCGCGTCCTTTACCACCATTGAGCAAGTCGTCACCCGCACCTCCATTGAGAATATCATTGCCTTTACCGCCAAAGAGAATGTCATTGCCTTTGCCACCATTGAGCAAGTCGTCATCGGCATCTCCATTGAGAGTATCACTGCCTTTACCGCCAAAGAGAATGTCCTTGCCTTTGCCACCAGAAACGAAGTCATTGCCTTTGCCACCCCACAGGGTATCATTGCCTTGACCGCCAGAGAGAGTATCGTTCCCTTGATTACCATTGAGGAAATTGTCGCCGGAGTTGCCATTGAGTAAGTCATTGCCTTCAGTGCCAATGAGTGTATCGTTACCAGTCGTACCAGAAAAAGGCAGCGAATACTGCAAGCCAAAGTCAGCAGCAAGTGCGTTACTGTCGCGCCGGAGAACGTTGGAATTGAAATGACGATCGTACATTTCTCCATAGTTCCCTACTGCTTTGATCGCCTTCGCAGCAAAGTCCTTTGGCAAACCTAGCGCTTCACCTATATTCCCTTCCAACCCTAAGAATTGTCGAATGGCGGAGTTAGAGTTATTCGCGGGGTTGTCGTCAGTATTCTGGGCGATCCACTCCTCAATATTGCCTGAAGTAATGCCATATTCTTCTGCTTGAACTAAGGCATTATAAACCCAACGTACTACATCTGCCCACTTGGATTGATTTTCGTCAACCCCCATTGCCAGGGGTTCTTTAGAAATAACTTCATCAAGAATCTGATGCTGTGCGGGATTGGATAAGGTAGGAATTCGGGCACTGATAATAGTCAGGTCACTTGAGGCAGCATCTATTTCTCCTTTGTCGTAAGCTGCAAACATTTCATCATTGGTTGCAAACTTAACAGGGATAAACGTACCCCCGTATTTGCTTAAAGAATCTTGGAGGTTTTGTAAAGAAGTGGCTCCTTCCAAAATACCAACTCGGCGACCATTGAGAGCCGGTAAAACGCTTATACCGCTATTATCCCTGACTAAAACACCTTGTCCGGTGTAAAGATAAGTCGGACTAAAATCAACACCCAAACTCGCATCGCGCACAAGGTTTTGAGTTATTCCCATTGCTGAGAGATCAACCACACCATTAGCAGTATTGGCGAAACTGTCCTTAAACGACTGAACCTCAATTTCAAGCTTAGTAGGATCGCCAAATAAAGCCGCAGCAATAGCACGTCCTAAGTCAACATCAAAGCCCACATATTCGCCATTCGCTTGCTTCACGGCAAAGCCGGGGTTGTTACCGGGAAGTCCTAGCTTCAGGGTGCCACGCTGCAATACTTCTGCCAGCAAATTGCGATCGTCGTTATCAATTAAAGTCGCATCAACCTTAGTACCAGAGAACGGTGGAGAATACAACAAACCTCCCTCATTCCAGAGGAGATTGCGATCGCGCTCTACCCCAGGGAAGTGACGATCGTATATTTCTGCGTAGTTGCCAACTTGCTTGATAACGTTTACTGCGAAGTCCTTGGGAAGCCCCAGAGAAGCTCCTAAATCGCCTTCTAAGCCCAGAAAACGACGAATTGCAGGACTGGAGTCATTATTCGGATTATTATCAGTATTAGCCGCAATAATTTCGTCAATGTTTTCAGAGCTAATTCCAAATTCTTCCGCTTGAATCGGGACGTAATTAACCCAGCGCACTACATCTGCCCATTGCGAGTCATTTTGGGGTAAGACCAGGGCGATCGGTTCTTTGGAGAATTCTACGTCTAAGAGACGGTGATTTTCCGGGTCAGCGAGGCGCTCCAGAATCAGGGCGCGGTCAGTGGCGTAGGCATCAATTTCACCTCGATCGTAGGCGGCGACAACTTCTTCAAGGGTGTCAAACAATTTGGGTGTAAACTTAACCCCTTCAGGGCTTAATTGATTTTGTAAATCGTCTAATGAGTTACTGCCTTCAATAAGGCCAATGGTACGGTCCTGGAGGTCTAAAGCATTCTCAATGCCGCTATCTTTGCGAACGACGACAGCTTGGTAATCGTAGAAGTAAATTGGGCTAAAATCGATGTTGTCCTCTGCATCCGCTCCTAGGTAGTGGGTAGAGCGTTGAGCAGCGATGTCTACATTCCCATCCGCTACCTGTTCAAAGGCTTCTTCAAACGTGGTTGTTACCCCTTCTACTTTGCTAGCATCCCCAAATAACGCTGCGGCCAAAGTACGGACAAATTCAAAGTCAAATTTTGACCCAGAAGAAGAGGTGCCGAGTTTAATCTGACCCCGCTTGATAATGTCATCAAGAATCGTCTTTTCTGGATTTTTTACTAAATCGGCATTTGCAACACTGGGACTGGTTTGAGCGGAAATTTCACCGGCAGTCGGGGCAGGCTGGGCTGTGGGTGCGTCTACAATTTCAAGGATTTCACCTAAGTTAGGAAAGTTATTGTAGGTTTGCCCGTTGTTTTGAATCAGCGCGATTTCTTGTCCTTTGAATTCCAGAGTCCCAGCTAGGACGCTAAAGTCGGCCAGAGATTTAGTATTAAACCCAGTGGCGGAGATTTGAATTTTATCTCCTTGGGTGGGGTCAAAGTCGAGGATTAAGTCGCCGCCGTCGGAGGGTGCGTTGAAGTAGAAGACATCGGCACTGTCTCCCCCATTGAGTAAGTCCACACCCGCACCGCCGATGAGGATGTCTTGTCCCGCGTCACCCACTAACCAATCGTTTTCTTCGTTGCCTTCGAGGGTATCGTTGCCGAGACCGCCTTCGAGTACGTCGTTTCCGGTGTTTCCTTTCAGTTGGTCATCGCCGGCATTTCCTTGCAGTTGGTCGTTTCCTTCGTTTCCTTCCAGGGTGTCGTTTTCTGCACCGCCTGCCATCACATCATCTCCGGCGTTGCCTTGGAGGATGTCTGCACCGAAGTTTCCTTCTAATTTGTCGTTACCTTCTCCACCTACCACGGTATCGCTGCCAGCACCGCCCCTCAGTTGGTCGTTACCAGCCAGTCCTTGCAGGACATCGTTACCCTCATTCCCAGAGAGATTATCGTCGCCTTCGGTTCCGGTGAGGGTATCGTTGCGGAAGGTTCCGGTTTTGGCCATCCCGTTTTGGCTATTAGCGCTGTTCTGTTGGTCGTTATCGGCAATTTGCAGGACGGCGGTTTGATACACCGGGTCGAGGGCGTAGCCAGTGCCGACATATTTGAGGTTGAGGGTTAAGGCTTCCGGCTTTTCTGGGAGGGTATCGTCTAACACCGAGAGGTCGATAACAGCTTCAGTTTCTCCGGGTGCGATGTTAATTTCCCCAAATTGACCGCCTTTGGTGCTGTAATCTTGTCCCAGAGAGGCAGTACCGGAGAGGGTGTAGAGGATTTTCAGCCCTTGAGCGGGGGCAGCTTCACCCAGCGCGATCGTAAATTGTCCTTTGCTATTGCTATCGCCTTCAGTGATGGTTGGGCTGGCGGTTACTTTCACAGTACGCTTTTCGTTCAGTGCGTACTGCACTAAGAAGGTGTCTGCCTTCAGTAATTCTTGGAGTTGAGTTTGGGATTCTTGAGCGGTAATTTTTCCTTCGATTAGCTGTTGGGTGACTTCGGGTAGGGTGCTATAGACGGCTTTTTTGATCGGGCTGATGCTGGGTAGAACATCTGAAACAGAACGAGTCAGCGCCTGTCCTACTAAGTCGTCAACTAAGTGGTTGCTTTGGGCAACTAATTCGGCGACTGCTGTTACAGGTTCGCTGGCAATAGAGAGATTGTGTTTTTCGGTTAATTGAGTAAAGAGTTTTTGCAGGTCATCGCCCTTGCTTAAGTCAAAGGTGTCAACCTTTTGCAAGACTTCACCTAGAGCAACAATCACCTGAATTTCCGCATCTGAACCTTGATATTTTGCGGCTTTAAGGAATGCTGTGCCATTGAGCAACAAGTTCATTACTTTGATGTGACCAGAGGCAATATTAATGCCGGTGGTGTCATCTTTTCCAATGGCGGCGTAGGGGTCAAAGTTGTCTAAGGGTTGAGAGAGGGAAGCTAAGGGAAGTCCTGAGATTTTTTCGAGCAAAGTTTCGACTTCTTCCGCCGCAATTCCTTGGCTTGAAAGAACTGCTTGGAGGGTGGTTAAGGGTGTCGTGGTTGTCGCTTCGGTTCCCGAACCGACTTGAGAAATTAGGGGTAATGTTGCAGGCAGACCGGTGGTAGTGTCGATGCCGCCAATTCCTACAATTTGTCCTTCTTTCGAGTCAATTTTTCCGTCTCCATTGACATCTAATGCAGCAATTTTCGACTCGTCAAAGTTGTATTGTCCGTTGTCGTCGGTGGTGGTTTGCAGTTCGCCTTCATCCGGTTTGAAGTTGCCGTTGGTATCTATGAAGACTGTCGCATCTGCTAAATGGCCGTTGGAGAGACTGCCACCCCCCCGGAAATAGCTATATGATGATGCTGGTACCTTGGTTCCTGAGTTGCCACCTGAGTTAGTACCTGAGTTAGTACCTGAGTTAGTACCTGAGTTAGTACCTGAGTTAGTACCTGAGTTAGTACCTGGGTTAGTACCTGAGTTAGTACCTGAGTTAGTACCTGAGTTGCTACCTGAAGGGCCGGCAAAACTACTTGGCTTCAGAATTGGCACCGAATTATCAAACTCAAAGTTCTCAACGTCGATGACAACTTTTACACTATTTTGACGAGTAATTTGCCACTTTTTACCGCTGGAAGAATTTAACTCGGTAAACGTATAGTCATCCTTATTACCCCTCAAAATCAAGGTATCGTTACCAGAACCTCCATCGATGGTATCGTTACCAATCCCACTGGCAAGATAGTCCTCTCCTGCTTCTCCTTTCAGGATGTCATCGCCTTCATGACTGTAGAGCGTATCGTTGCCCTCACCCCCATTGAGGTAGTCTCGATCATGATAGCCATCAAGAAGGTCATTCCCTTCTTTACCATAGAGCGTATCATTACCGGCGCTGCCGTTAAGAGAGTCGTTGCCTTCTCGACCATCTAGATAGTCGTTACCCGTTCCCCCATCAAGTTTGTCATCGCCAGCTCCCCCATCTAGAGCATCATTATCTTTACCACCATTGAGAATATCGTTGCCAACACCTCCGAAGAGATAATCCTTGCCATTGTCACCGTTTAGGGTGTCATTGTCCCAAGACCCACTATAAGTTTGTCCCTGTTTTCCATTGTCTTCGCCATAGAGAACATCGTCCCCGTCTCCACCTTGGAGTAAATCGTGACCTTGCTGACCGTAGAGAACGTCTTGGTCAGTGTCGCCGTTTAGGGTGTCTTCACCGTTAGAGCCGTGGATTTCGTCTTTACCACCTTCACCTAAAAGCAAATCGTTGCCTGCGTCACCGTAGAGACGATCCTGGTCTGGTCCGCCATAGAGAGTGTCTTTGCCATCCCCACCATAAAGAACGTCAGAACCTTCATCACCCCGCAGGTCATCGTCCTCTTCTTCACCATAGAGCTCGTCTTGATCCCGTCCCCCGTTGAGAGAATCTTTACCAGGTCCACCGTAGAGGCGGTCATTGCCCGAATCCCCGTAAAGTTTGTCGTTGTCCCGGTTACCGTAGATCACATCGGTGTTATCACCCCCGTATATCTCGTCATTTCCATTTTCACCATGAAGCTTGTCATCTCCACTTTCACCATAAACATAGTCATTGCCATTCCCCGCCCATACTTGGTCACCGTCAGGGCCACCCCAAATTTGGTCGGAACCTCCCTGCCCTACGAGCTTGTCATTGCCTCGATGACCATACATCCGATTATCCTTATCATCTCCATAAATTTCGTTGTTTTTATCATTACCATTGCGATTGTTAGAAAATGTAGTTTCCAAAAAGCTCCCAACTTCATAGGCAGCATTTTCAAAAGCTCTTCCTACCTTATTGAAGGTATCAAGTACACCTGATGTAGCACTATTAAATCCATTCACAACGTCATTAATGGCACCATTTACAACATCTGTGACTGCACCCAGGGCCGCGCCGGTCACTTGGTCAAACAAATCTTCGATACTTCTGAGCGGAGCTAGTGACACGGTATAGTCACCCTTTAGCGATCCAGCTTGATAACCTACCTTTACCTGGGAACCATCAGGTGTACCATCTGAGGTAATCGTCAGGTTGGCCCCAACCTTGCCAACGAGCGGAATATCGATGTCTATGCTGCCTGTAACGTTTAGCTTGCCATTCTGTAGACTGATGTTGGCACTGCCTAAATTTCGACCGAAAATTTTGGCTATCCCTCCGATTTTTATATCGGTTGAACTTGCGATCTCAATTTTCGCCTCCTCGATTGATAAGACCCCAAATAAGTCAAGATTTCCTTCAACTTTCAGACCATTACTATCAGCATTTATCTTAGCTCCGGCAACTTCTCGACCAAGAATCTTCACTGCACCGGATCCACTCGCCGTCTTTTCCTTAATATCAACTGAAAAATCGTTAATATCTAGTGCTACGAGTCCTAAATTCAAATCAAAATCCTTGATTTTGGCACTCGTGGTTGTAAATTCCACGTTCGCTTTCGCAACTTCAGCCCCAAAAATTACAAGCTTACCGTCCCCTTTGAGATATTGTTCAGTTGGACTTACGTTGAGTTTTAAATCCAAAGTCTTATCGGTGGAACCATCTGCTCCTGTCAGCTTCAAAAATCCTAAGTCAATTTCAGGAATATTCAAACTTCCGCTTAAACTTGGAGCGCTAGAGAAGGGATTTCCGGCGAGATTTAGAGTAGCTTCCTTTCCCCAAGCATTTACTTTGCCATTGACTGCAATTCCTTGGGTTAAAGTAGTGTTTGCAAACGTGGTTTCCACCGGCACAAACTTGATGAGGGGATCGAGCTCAATACCTGCATCTGGGCCATCAATAGATACAAGGGTGACATCGAGGGTACTCCTTAAAAATCTATCTATTTTGTTGACAAATGTGCTTTGACTACTCACTTGCTGCAAGGCATAAGCACCCAAAGGTCCCAACAAAATGTCAACCAAGCCGACTGGTTGAGAGGCGGTTAATTCTATACCCACTTTATCGGGGTCGTTGGTATCTATCAAAACCCTCGACTTAACATTGAAGTTGCCAAATTGTACATCTGCAAAGACTCCAATATTATCAATGTAGGGAGTTACATAAGTCACGCCTAGCTGAAAAGATAAATTCCTGACTTCTGAGTTAGGTAAACCAAATGGGTTTTTCCAAGCATTACCACCTAGTTGAAACGTAGCCGTAAGTGACTTTGGATCTAAATTAAACCCTCCACTTAGGGTTAATTCTGGTTCATTTTTTTGGAAAGGATCGTAGTTTTTGAGGAGGATATCTCCCTTAATACCAATACTGGGTTTCGCATTTTTGTTAACCGCTAATCCCAAGGTGGCGCCGGTGAGGGTGGCACTGAAGTCTGTCTGCGAGTTTTTATCTCCAAACAGCGGACTATCTATATTAAACTTTCCTTTGAGGCTGGCTCCGTTTGAATCTACCTTTGTGATTAGGTCTAATTGTGGAATTTTCAGTTTTTTGTCAATAAATTCTGCGAGACCGTTATTGCCCTTGTTAAAGTTGGCAATTCCAGAGATTTCATAAGTTTTATTGGGGGTATCAAGTTTCCCTATTCCGAAGCTGGGATTGGTTATGGGTACGGATAATGCTGTCGCAATTGTTTCTACACCAGGAACTCCTTTGAAGATATCAACTAGGGAGGTCTCTCCCTGATAGGTGATTTTAATTTGTTCTTTGGAAAACTCCAAGTCAATCGGTTTTTTACTGATGTTTCCCGTGAGTTTATAGCTGGTATTTTTGCCACTTAAGTTGCTAATTTTTAAACTGGCATCCGATATAGAGTTGTTTAAAATAGCAACTTCGCTTTCTACAGTAATTCCTACTTTTTTCAAGAGGTCAGCTAAAGAAATATCTCCGGTATAGGCGACTTTTAACTCTTGACCCTTTTGATACTCGAACGTAACGTCTTGTCCGCTGATTTTTCCAGAGAACTTATAAGCGGAAGGGGACTTGCTGCTGTCCACTGTCAAGCTGGGATTGTTGATCGCACCCGTTAATATTGCGCTTCCTTGGGTGTCGGTCACGCCAACAGTTTTCAACAGGTCAGCTAAAGAAATATCTCCGGTATAGGCGACTTTTAACTCTTGACCTTTTTGATACTCGAACGTAACGTCTTGTTCGCTAATTTTTCCAGAGAACTTATAAGCGGAAGGGGACTTGCTGCTGTCCACTGTCAAGCTGGGATTGTTGATCGCACCCGTTAATATTGCGCTTCCTTGGGTGTCGGTCACGCCAACAGTTTTCAACAGGTCAGCTAAAGAAATATCTCCGGTATAGGCGACTTT
>NZ_JAUBUB010000004.1:0-68366 GCF_036705265.1 Microcoleus sp. B4-C2 | reverse complement strand
AAGAAATATCTCCGGTATAGGCGACTTTTAACTCTTGACCTTTTTGATAATCAAATGTTACGGTTTTTCCGCTGATTTCTCCAGAGAAGGTATAAGTGAGGTTGTCGGTGTTTAAAGCGCCTATGGTTAAGCTGGGATTGTTGATTGAGCCGGTTAATATCGGACTTGCTGTAGTGGTAGAAACTCCCACAGATTTCAATATATCTGCTAGAGAGCCAGCACCGTTATAAGTGGCTGTAATTGAATCGGCTTTAATCTCAAAAGTTAATGGCTTTAAAGTATCGAGGATATCTTGGAGGGCTTTTTTTGCGGTGGCAGATATGCTAACTTTGGCATCTGCTAAACTTTTTTCTACTTCTGACAAAGAAGAAGAGAGCAATAATACAGAAGCATAATTTGCCATCACTTCTGGAGTAAACGCAGAGGCAAACTTGCCTTCTCCTAGAGCGACTTCTAACTCCCAGTCACCGCCCAATGCAGCATTCCCAGTTAAGTTCGCTGAGGCCGCAATATTTGCGCCAATCAAAGTCCGTAATTTGGCGATAAATTCTGTACCTGCATCTCCTGCGGCGACTTGACAGCCATAAAGAAACAAGCTCGATGATGCTCTTTCATCCGCTACAAACCACTGTTTCAGTTGTTGGGCATACTTGCTCAGAGTATTTAGGCTGAGTTGGGCATTTCCCAAATACACGCAACCGGGCGCACCGTGGGAAACAATATGCACTCCCGAAATAGCGTGGCGATTTGCAAGTTCTTCAGTAATTTGGCTAATGCCATCTTTTGTAGCGTCAAGAATAATTACTTCTGTTCCTGCTTCTACTCCTGCTGCCAATGTTTGATAATCGGCAATTTTAGCATCGATGAAAAGAATCGCCTTTTGGATGTTGGAATTAATCATGTTAATCAGGGGTTCGTGTTTTTTTGGGTGATTTGTAAATTGAGAAAAATCAAACTTGCACTCGGTTCTGATTTTTTTTTATTAGAAATAATTAAGTTGTTCCGTCACAACTAACCTGAACCGTTCCAACCACTTCTGCCCCTGATCTCCTAACTGCTGGGTCTACGGCTCGATTTTCTGCATCGCCCGCGAGGAAGGCGTGGCCAGTCCGTTCTCCCAATGGTTCAGGTTAGAGAACACCACACCAAGACGTGCGGGGAACTGCTCTTGAGTCAGTCCCGTTTGTTGTCTCACGTCGCGCATAAAATCTGCCGATATAAAGTTGCTTTTTTACGAGTAATCGTTTATAAGCGACACAAAATCTACTCTTTCATTGTTGAGACCGTAGTACGGTGATCGTAATCACTCCGATCTGTGATAGCGATCGCCCGCGTCGCATTTCCCCCGATCGCCCCTCACCCCCGCCCGGAATTGCCTTTAATCAGTTAAAGTAAGAAAAATAAGCGCAAGTACCGTCACCTTTGAGCGACAATGGCATCCTCTTCCTCTGTAGCAGTTCGCGAACTCCCCTTATTTCCGTTGCCGGAAGTGGTTCTATTTCCAGGTAGACCGCTGCCGCTGCAAATCTTCGAGTTTCGCTATCGAATCATGATGAATACGATTCTGGAAGGCGATCGGCGTTTCGGTGTGCTCATGTGGGACCCCAACCAAAACAAAGTCTCTGCCGTTGGCTGTTGCGCCGAAGTGATTCACTGTCAGCGCCTCCCCGACGATCGCATGAAAATTATGACTCTCGGCCAGCAGCGGTTCCGAGTCCTCGACGCCGTTCGGGAAAAACCCTATTTAGTCGGTCTAGTAGAATGGATCGAAGACGCACCGCCGCAACAAGACCTCAGACCTTTGGGAAAAGATGTCGAACAACTGCTGAGAGATGTAGTTCGCCTCTCCAGCAAATTGATGGATCAGCCGATCGACCTGCCCGAAGACATTCCCAGTTTGCCTACAGAATTGTCCTACTGGGTAGCCAGCTACCTTTACGGCGCAGCGACAGAACAGCAAACTCTTTTAGAATTGCAAGATACTGCTGCGAGATTGGAACGCGAAACCGAAATTTTGACTTCTACTCGCAATCACTTGGCAGCCAGGACTGTACTTAAAGATACCCTCAAGTAGCCAAGTGGTCTAGGAAAAAGCACGATCGGTTTGACCTGCACTGAAGAAAGAATTACACACAAATCATTCGATTTTTGATTTTAGATTTTCGATTGACTGATGGACGAAGGGTTTGGATCGCGCGCTTACAGTTCCATTATTTTTGGGAACTGGTATCTGTTCAATTCTTAACTTCAAACAGGTTCGGATAGGTTCCTTATAGCAGTAAATGCTTGTGTTAGAAAATCACGACCAACCGAAACCCTACGATGCAGTTAGAGGCGGTCAACTGCCACCTCCTGTGGGCGGTGTAGTGCTCGGCGGACTAGCAGGAGTTAAACATCGGCTGTCTAGTTCTGTCAACGAACATCGAATTGCCGCCCTGAGAGAGACATTGAATTACGGCGATGCTGGCTTAAAAATAGTCATCAAGATTTGTCAAAGCGAAACAGGGCTAGTGCAGCGGGCGGCCTGCGATTTGCTTCGACAAAGGCTGAATTCGATCGCCCGCGAAAAATTACAGGCCTTTGTAGCTTCAAGTTCAGATTCAGAAGCTGAGGTAGACAGCACGGAAAAAATATTAAAGCACTCATCCGGTGCAGTCTCCGAAAAAAATTACGATCGGCAAATGTCCGAAGCACTGTTAATATTTGAGACAATTACGCAGCAAATGCAACCAAATTTGTTGCTATTAGAAGCACTGGTAGCCTCTGTTGAACGGGAAGAATTTACCACCGAACTGATGAATCTTTGGGAACTATTAATCTTAGAAATTCAGGAACCTCTCAAAGAACTGCGTCAGGCTGTTGGCAGTGCGATTTCCGCCCAACTGCGGATTCAGTGGCTGTACAATCAAGCTGAATCTCAAGCCCACCAGTTGCAGCAGCGAGCTTTGCTAGCTCTTCAGACACAGGATAAGAATTCAATCCGCCTCGCCGTGGTTCGCCAGCAGGTTCAAGTCGATCAGGCAGCAGAACTAAAAATTGACTTAGACTACCAAACTGTGCGAGTAGAAACTCTCAATCGCAACTTGCTGGCTTTGGAAAGTAAGATTGCTCAAGCTAATTCCAAGAAAGAGATCCTCAAGATGCAGCTTCATTTTGCTAAGGTACAGCAGCAAATAGACTTCACTTTCAGCCAAGTCAATAGTATATTTTTTAGTCCTTAATTGTCGGATTCTTCTGTTATATATTCCGTGAGTTCAAACTTGTCTGACGCAAAAATGTATTGCCCCACTTAAATTTGCCTCATCTAGCTTAGCTCCCTCCAGATTAGCACCGCATAAAAATGCCCCGCTCAAATTAGCACCGCTCAAATCAGCACCGCTCAAATCAGCGCCCTCAAGGTTACTTTCACACAAAAAAGCGTTTCTCAAGTTTGCTCTTCTGAGACTCACTCCCCGCAGTTTAGCATCGCTTAAATTTGCTTCTTCGAGGTTTGTATTGTCCAAGCAAGCATCTAGGAGGTTTGCTTCCATCAAGTTCGCTTTTTCCAAGTTTGCTCCGCTCAAATTAACACCAATCATTTTGGTGTCGCTCAAGTTGGCGTTTTCCAAGTTTGCTTCAATCAGGTCAGCTCCTGTTAATCTTGCGAAAGTTAGATCGGCTCCGCTTAGGTTAGCCCCATTTAGGCTGGTCATCACCAGGCAAGCATTCTTTAGCTTGGCAGCTATTAAGTTTGCCCCCCTTAAGTTCGCCAAAGCAAAATTGATTTCCTTCAGATTTGCACAGGCTAGATTAATATGAATTAGGAAAGCTTCTCGCAAAAAAGCCTCTTTCAAGTTGGTTTCATGAAAATTTCTTTCTCCGGCTGCGTATCGCTTGAGAAGTTCATCAGCATTCATCTCGCCAGCCTCCTAAGTTTTACTTAAAAATAAATTATACTACTGACAGTACATTGTAGCAACCAAATATTTTTAAAGTTTCGGTGTGATTTTTTAATTCTTCGAGTGCCGATCGAACAAATGCTTCGCAGGCGTTAGCCTCAACGTCCATAAAGAAAATATATTCTCCGAGCGATCGTTTAGTCGGTCTAGATTCAATCCGACTTAAATTAATACCGCGACTGGCAAATACTTGCAAAGGTTTTACCAGTGCTCCCGGCATATTGGCAGGTACGCTGAAAGCTAGTGAGGTATGGGTGCAATTAGACGATGAAGCATCGAGGATCAACTTAGAAGCAGATTGTGTAATGGATTTAAGGGATGAGTGTTCCCCTGGTTCTACGTTGGCGATTTCTCCACCACTCCTACTGAGTACCCAAAATCGAGTGTAATTATCGGGATAATCATTAATGGGGTGAGCTAACACTGGCAAATGGTAAAGTTCAGCAGCTCTTGGCGAAGATATCGCTGCTACATTTGTATCTTCCAGATATTGCAATGCTTCCGTGGTTGAATTCGCCGGAATTAATTGGGCTGAGGGAATAAACTGCCCCAACCATACCTGACACTGAGCTAGCGCTTGCGGGTGAGAGTAAACTTTTTTAATCTCGTTAAAATTTTTAGCATTAGACACTAGGGCGTGGGAAATTGGCAAAACTAAGGCGTGTTGAATGCGGAGTTGATCGAGTCGCCACAGTGTATCTAAGGTGACAGTCACGCTGCCTTCGATCGAATTTTCGACGGGCACAACTGAATAATCAACCTGCCCTACGGCAGATGCCTCTAGCGCTTGAGAAATGGTGGAATAAGGACACAGGGTGCATTCCAAGTTAGTTTCCAGGCTCAACCAATTGACATAAGCTAGAGCCGCTGTTTCTGCATTTGTACCAACAGGGCCGAGATGTGCGATCCTCTTCGAGGGCTTCGCTAACGAAATTTTCATTTACAGGCAATTTTAGGTTACAAATGTTTGCTTTACTCTCATCAGCTAGGAAGTATGATGAAAAATTAGCGATGTCCCGAAAGCTTTTATCAGTGATTTCTCGGATGACATTGCTGGGTACACGACTTAGGACGCGACTTATGTCACCTAAAAAAAGGTGATAGTTTATTAAGATATGCTTAGGAATCCTATATTTTGATATTTTCTCATGTATACCCGCTTTAATTCTTCCCAATCCGTTGAGATCGCCGTACCAGAGGAACGAGTTCCCATTCAACATTATCTGCGTCAGCCGAGGCGACTGGTGAACGCCCTTGTCGATCAAAGTCGCACACAACAGCTAAGCGAGGACTGTTTCCGCCTAAAAATGCGACCGTTACAATTTATGATGCTGAGCATTCAACCCACAGTAGACATGAGGGTGTGGGCCCAGTCGGATGGCACAATCAATTTGGAGTCCGTCGCCTGCGAAATTCGTGGCGTGGGTTATATAAACGATCGCTTTGCTCTCAATCTCAAAGGAAAGCTTTGTGTGCACCAAAGCAGCGGGGTAGCATACTTGAGGGGAAAAGCGGATTTGGAAGTGCAAGTAGAATTACCGCCGCCGTTTTGGCTGACGCCCAAACCCATTTTAGAAGCAACGGGGAATGCTTTGCTCAAGAGTGTACTGCTGAGCGTCAAACAGCGGTTGATGCACCAGTTGCTCTTAGATTACCGCCGCTGGGCAAGCAGCGAAAGTGAGCTAAGATCGATCGAGATCCCCCCTATCTTATCTTTAGAAGGCTGAAATCCTACTAAAGAAGCTGTTAATTAATGTATAGGGATATTTAGGCACAAATCAGGCAACTTACCACAGTATTACTTAGACGCTCGATTTGGGCATCGGGATATTTGTCGGAACGAGCCAGCAGGGATAGATAGCTGCCGGTCAGTCAAGATCGATTTGAGTGATCCCTCCAAGTTCATCGTCTTCGATGATTCCCACGCCCCCCGGCAAAGGAGTTGACTTGTCTTTTGAAACTTCGTCCTTTTGGCGAAATTCGCGCTGCGGTGGCTTGATTATTTTGCCCGGTTGATTCGTTGCGGCCACCCGAATCCTGATTTTTGGCCCAGAATTGCCCAAGCGAATTGTCATCCCGTCCACAACGGACACCTGAGCGATCGGTCTATCATCTACATAAGTGCCGTTAGCACCAAAATTAATAATTTCCCAGCCATTAGCGTGATTCCACAGTTCTACGTGGTGGCGGGAAACTACAGCGCTGTAAATAATTACATCATTGTCGTTCGATCGACCGATCCGAACCACTGGTTCTGATTCAAAACACCAACTTTGAACTGGGACAGACTGGATAGGATGTAAAAGAGTTAAGGTAATCACTGATGTTTTGACACTCCACCGCCAGACAGCAACGGGGATACTTCCAGAGAGATTTTTTGGGAGAAAACTGCAAAAAATTTGCTTTTTAAAGGCGTCGTCAGTGGGCCACTATTCCCCCTATCTGCCCTAAAAGTCGAACTTTTGGCTGCTTGAGGTATTTGAAGCAACTTTTGAGGGTTAGCTTTTGGCGCAGGGGCAAATTTTTGCGGTACTCGGTAACAACCAAACACGATGTGATAAATCGGGTGAACTTCCCAGTGATGGACAACGGTTTTAACCGCTTGATTAATTTGGTCTGTGAGGGAGCGATTCTGCCGATGGGTGAGTCGCTCAATTCGATCGGCTAAATAATCCTTTTGCCGCTGATGAACCAGAGAATTCAACTCAGACCCGCGCTGGTTGCACCGCTGATTCGAGTTCTCGATCGGGCCACAGTCACTGCTCAACGACTTGCTGTTTATAAAGAAAGAAGTTAACCAATTATTAATCCTGGGGTCTCTAGATAAAATACTTGTGGATTGTATCTGAGATATTGCACCATTCTCAATTACTTGTTTAGGGAGCGGCATCTTGCCTGTTTCACAAGAAAATTCACTCTTTGTGGAACAGGCAAGATGCCTGTTCTTGAGAATAGTGCAAGATGTGAGTTTTATCAAACAGCATAGGTCATTTTGAGTTGCTAACATTTTCCTTATTGATGCAATACCTTTAAAATACAATGCTTTGAGCAGCACTGGAATTTTGAGCGACAAGGCATCAATCTCTCATAGCGAAAATACCGATCGACCTTCCTCGCGCGCGCCGCCCCAAAATGCGATCGGCAATTAGTCCCCCGGCGAGCGGGAAGGCCAAACTTCAGCTCAAATCTGACTCAGGCGGCTCCGGATTCGGATCTGGCGGGACAGATTCTTGCCTTTGCCGCTTCAACTCTGCAACTTTTTCTTGAGCTACATCCCTGACTTCGAGAGCTTTATCTTGGAATTTTTCCGCCAGACTTTGAGCGCCCCGCTTCACACCTGCCACATTTTTGAGAGTTCTGTCGAAATCTTCATGTAAAAACTCTGCTACCAGACCGACTTTTTTGTGCAGTCCCTCCGCGTACTGCACTGGCTCCGATACAGCAGCTTCAGAGACGATCGCCCGCTTGCTGCCGATGGTCGAAATAGCTGCCACAGGTAACAAGTAAATGTCGTCTAAAACACCGCGCCAGCCGCTCGATTTAAATAGGTAGTTGGTGACTGAACCCGTGCGGACATCAAATAGGTAGTCAACCACTGCACCTGCCTTATTTCCAGCGTCCGTGAGCACCTCAAGCCCGATCGGACAAACAGCTTGTTCCGGCTGATGAAGTTCCGGCAGTTCCGGGTTAATGGTGACAAAAACATTTTCCCCCACCGTATCTACTTGCGCCCAAGCGAACCAAGTTTTTTTGCTCCCCAAAAGTCCCGACTTGCAAGTAAAGCCGATCGCCCGTTGGGAGTGAGCATCGAGCCAAACCCGATCTACCCTGCCGACCTCTTCCGCCGTTCTGCGGTCGATGGTGCGGCGGCCCTGCAGTTCGCTGCGCCTAACAATCTGTGGTGATGTACTCATAAATAAACTCCTGAGTGCCGCCTTTGAAAAATGTCGATCGTCCAAAGAAGCCGATTTAATATTCTTCTTCCGAATAATGGCGATTATTATCTGCCTGGGTTAACTCGTCCTCTTCCCTGGAAGTGCCAACTTCTTTGTGGTCGGGAACAGGAATCGTGCTCATGTGCACGCCGGCCGAGGGAGCGTGAATTTCCTTAGCCTCCCTGGCCTTGACGCTAAGAAGTCCTAACTGGACGGAGGATTGATTCGGGCCTACGTTGATTTGAATTTTCGGCCCAGAGCGGGCCAAGTGAACGATCAGACCGTCCACAATGGGAACCTTAGCGATCGGCTTACCATCGAGGTAAGTGCCGTTGGTACCTAAATTGATCAGTTCCCAAGTTATGCCGCTGCGCCGCAATTCGATGTGGCGACGAGAAACCACAGCGCTAAAAAGAACGACGTGGTTTTCTGTCGAGCGCCCGATCCGCACGACCTGCTCGTCTTCAAAGATCCAACTGCGGACGGGTATAGACTGGAGTGGATGTAGCAAGGTCAGCTTAATCACATTGGCAGCATTGAGTTTTGGTAGAGCGCCTCAAGATGCGATTTTAGATTTTAGACTTTCGATCGCCCAATCCAAACTCGCTCTAAGAGATTTGAAATAAAAACGTAACCAGGTCTCCTTTGCCCAGAGAGATGCGGTCTCCCGGTCGCAACCGGTGGCGGTTTCCCTTGGGTAGCGGAGTATTGTTGACGTAAGTGCCGTTGGAACTGCCTACATCTTCTAGGTAGCAAGCATCTCCCTCCACCCGGAGATTTGCGTGTACCCGAGAAACTATCTCAGAATTAGCAAATCCCGAAACATCAATATCCGGCGGCACTAAGTCATTTGGCTTGCCTATGTGAACCACAGCCAGACTGTGAGGCAATTCCATCGGCGTATTTGTCTGAACGTGTAGCAGGCGCGCCGACTGCTGTTGCAGTTGAGTTTTAGCTACACCTGCTGGCTGCTGGCCCGGAACCGGAGGAGAGATAGTTACTGGTGTTGCCACCGATTCAGTTGTAACAGGAACCGAGGGCGAAGGCGGGGGATCTGGAATCGTCGGAATGCTGGCGGTAGTTTTTTCCAAGTTGAGCCCCTTATTCAGGGTAACTAGAGGTTCCATTGCCATCAGGGGATCGGGTGGCACTAAATCCGGCGCCGGTGAGGATACCACTGTGGGGCCTACAGGCGAGGGGGACGGTACTGTCACCTCAACTTCTGGAACTATGGAACCCGGACGCAAGTTAAAGCCACACTGACCGCAAAATGCTGCATCTGTCTGAACTGCTGCACCGCAGTTCGAGCAACTTGCGGTAGCAGGTAAAGGCGTGTAGCAAGCCTCACACTGGCTGGCCCCGTCGGGGTTCTGGTGATTGCAATTGGGACAGACAATCATCGATTTCTCCTTGCTATCGGCCAGATTTTCAAATCAGCCTCATCAAAAGTCCTTGGGTCTGAAACCCCGTCCTTACAGGACGGCTTTACATTGAATTGAATCCCCTTGCGGGGTAGGGGGGGTATGGTTGCCCCCCCGTGAGGATATGGTTGTCCTCAATCTCCCATTCTGGGGTAAAGTTAGCTTCGCCAATGTTTAGGGAGCTTGTTAGGCTAGCAGCACTGTTCCAGTGACCTTAGAACTGTTTAACCACTAGCGACAGAGCAAGGGACTAGCTTCGTATCCCAGGGTGTCGTGACTCACAAAACGTAGTCAGTTAAGACTTAGGCTGGTCAGAATGGCTTGTTAGATTTCTCTTTCAAGCCTCATGCCTTTAGGCTGAGGTTCCTGACAAAAATACTCGTGTATATGGTCAAATTTTAACTTTAACCGCCACAATTCTTATATTGCTTCTAATACTAGCAACTGAGCTGACGCCGTGACGTTAGCTGTGATGGGCAAGATTGAGTTAGTGATAATGCTGACTGTGCTGGCACGCTGGCTGCTCTGTCGGCTATTTTACTGCTTCGCCAGCCGCCGCATCGAGCAGCCACCAAAGTTCGCCTTCTGGTTGAACGAGTCTGGCTGGATAGGTCATTTCGTCGGCTGCGGGGGCAAAAATTTGAGCTAGGGCGGGTTGTTTGCTGGCTCCTGCGACCATGAAGATGACGCACCGGGCCCGGTTGATTAAGGGGACTGTAAAGGTAATGCGGGGTTGACCGTCTTTGTTGCCGACAGTTACTAGGGCATCCCGGACTTCCAAGGCTGCTGTGCCGGGAAATAGAGAGGCTGTGTGGGCGTCGTCTCCTATGCCCAATAAAATGATGTCGAAGGCAGGAAACTCGCCGTCGGATACTTTGAAGAACTGCTGTAATTCGGTTTGGTGCGCCTCCGCGTCGGCTGCGGGGTCGCCGGCGCCTGTGGGCATGGGGTGGATGTTGCTGGCGGGGATATTCACTCGATCGAGCCACGCGAGGCGCGCCATTTTTTGATTGCTGTCTGGGTGTTCTGGGGGAACGTAGCGTTCGTCGCCCCAGAAAACGTGAATTTTGTCCCAAGCCAGGTCTTGGGCTGCGATCGCTCTGTAGAGTGGTTCTGGTGTGCTTCCGCCCGCGGCGGCGATCGTACAAAGTCCGCGTTCTGCTATGGCTTCTGAGATTTTCGACAGCACAATCTCCAGCGATCGATCTATTAGTTGTTCCCGATTTGCTAATACTTCAACTATTTTTTTCATTAATTTCCTCTCAACTTTCCTATTCGTGTTGTTCTGAGCAATTGCCAATTTTACCTTGACATTTTGGTTTGAGGTCGATCGGCTGACAGACCAGGCGGGCATGGCACAGCATCCCATACAATTTTATCATCTTATGCCCCTTGATTTGAGGAAAGCCAGACATATTCCTACCAGTGCTTTATGGATTTTCACCTGTTGCATTGAGCTGTCACAACTTTCAATCAAAAGTTCGATCGTACTCGGAGCATCTGTGCAGAAAGTAAAAAGCGTTTTTTGGGACTCGGATCCGTCCCACACAGCAAAGTCTATAAATATAGCGAGCCGGACGATCGCACACCGACAGTAAAAGCCAAACCGAGATGATCCCGATCGCACTTACGCCGACATAGCAAAAATAATCAAGATTGATGTGGTAGACTAGGAAAAATAGTTTTAAATCCGCACGATCGGAAGGAAGCAAAACTATGTCAATTTTTAAGCGATTTCCTACATCAGTCCGCTATCTAATAGCGCGGTTGCGCCACTGGACGCAACCGGCGGTTTGGGCTCCCTTAGCCGTGCTGTGTGCAGGGGGATTATTTATCTGGGAGGTCTCTGTAAATCCAGAAAGGTTGAGTATAGATGGCGAAGAAGAACCAGCCTCAAACACTCCAGCTTCGCTATCGGGACTATCTGCTGAAGATACCGCCATTGCCGCTGAAATCGACAGCTCACCAGTGCTAGTCAATCAGTTTAATGGATCTACTGCTTCTGAACTGAACTTGTTAAATTCATCAGTAGTAAAAAGCAAAGGTTTATTCGAGGAACTTCGAGATCGGGACTTAGAAACTCCTCAGCCATCTTCAGCACCCAAGCAGGTAGGAAGCAGCGGATTTTTCTCCTTGCCAAATTTAGCAAATCCTGCTGTCGAGGCCGGAAACAATAACCCCCAAAATTCCAGCTTGCCAAGTTCAAACGCAACATCAGCGTTGAGTTTATCTAGCAGCGAGAGACTAACTTCCGGGATAAAAACGATTAAGCCTGAGTCTGGGGGTACAGCGACAGCAACTTTATCCCAGCCGTCGAGTGATGCTAATTCAGCTAAACAAAACGAAAATTCTCTGCCTTTGAGTCCGCTGCAAGCAGCTATGAAAAAATACGTCGTTGCTAACACTTCGGCAACGGCGGCTTCAGGTGAGAAAACTGCAGACGAGGCTACATTGCTCGATCGACCGGCTTCCGATCCGGCTGCAGGAAATGCGACAAATTTGCTCCCAACGACCGCTACAGCTCAAAGTGGAGCCAATCCTGTGAATGTTCCCACAGCACTTCCCCCCCTTGTGACTCCGACAAATACTGTAAGCAAGGAATCTCAAGAATTCTTAAAACCGACAGCTACAGTCGCTGAATCATTGGCGGGGTTAAATTCCAGAGTGCCGAACCTCCCCGAAATTAATGCAGGGGCTGCACCGGTGGCTTTGCCGAAAAATCCCTACCAAACTGATTTATCTGGTTCCGGCTTCGCAACTGAAGTTCAACCTGTGGCACTTCCAGTAGCCATACCTTCGCCAACACCTCTACTTCCGAATGTCAGTCCATCTCCCTTTCCGAATGGGATTGGGGGAAGCAAGATAATTAACCCTCAATTCTCTCCCAATTCAGCGAATTCTCAATTTCAAACACCTCCACCGAGTCAGCTTAATTTACCACAGCAGCCTAACTTTGGAGTTGTTCCCCAAAATACCAATCAGGGCGTGCAGCCCATTCAACCTCAAACTTTTGCTACACCAGGCTCCCTGGCTCCGGGACGCTACATTGGCGGTGGCGAAATCAATACTTTTTCTAATCCTTAAATGATGGAAGTTCGGCCACGAAAACGATATTATCAATTCCCAATTCCCAATTCCCAATGTTATTGGTAAAACTTACCTAGCGGCAGCCCGCACCAACAACAATCCCCCGATTCCCAAACCAAACATGATCGGCAGCCAAGCCGAAAGAATCGGAGTCAAAACAGCTTTCACTCCCATAGAACTGGTGATGAAAGAAAATACGTAGTAAGTAAAAATCACAACTACGCTAATACCAAAACTCGTTCCTCGGCCGGAGCGGCGCGGTTGAGTTCCCAAAGCGGCTCCCACTAAACCAAATACCATGCACACGAAAGGAAAAGCATATTTTTCTTGAATTCGCACCTTTAATTTGCGAATTTGCGGTTCGTCGCCACTGTTTTTAAGGATATCCAAACGCTCTAAAGCTTGGGCAATGTTCATTTCCTTGAAATCCCGCGCTCTCGCAGCTAAATCTAAGGGCGTGCGGGGGAGTTGCAACTGCTGGTGTTGAAATCTAACTATATTGCGGTAAGAGCCATCAGGAGCTACTATATAAGCGGTTCCGTTGAAAAAATCCCAGGTATTTTCTGAGGGATTCCAAGTAGCGGATTCTGAAGAAACGATTTGATTGAGGCCTGGGGTGGAGCGATCGATAATTGTTAAACCTTTCATTTGCTGGCCGTCAAATTGTTCTGCATAAAAAAAGCGGGCCAGGATTTCGTCGCCGCCTTTTTCTGGTTTGCGAAATTCTGTGTAGATAATATTTCTATCTTGAAATATGGGTTTTTCTCGCTTCAGGGCTCTGTCTAAAGTCAGAGTTGCTCTGTAGCTGGCGGCGGGTACAACTAACTCTTGCAAACCAAAGGTTAATCCTGCAACAATTAAACTCATGATCACAGCAGGCAGTATTAATCGGTAAACGCTAACTCCGCAACTGCGGAGGGCGATGAGTTCGCTGTCGCTGGACATTCGGCTGTAAGCCATTAAGGTTGCTAGCAGCATTGACATGGGGAAAGCCAATACCACGAAGTAGGGAATTTGCAGGAGAAAAATTTCTATGGCTGCGCCGTAGGGGAGGCCGGATTCTGCTACTCTGCGGACTAATTCAAATAAAGCTCCAACTGTGACGGCGACGGATGTAAAGAGTCCGACGCCAAATAAAAATGGGCCGATTAGTTCTTTGGTAATGTACCAGTCCATTACGGAAATTCTCGGCAGCCAGTTGATGGGATTCAAAGAATTGGATATTGCTATTTTCATAGTTTGGGATTTTTGCAGTTTGCTCCTCAATCTAACATCTCAAATCTAAAATTCTACCGTTTGCCGAATGCCTTCAAAAGACTATCGCACGAAGTTGTCACCTAAGTAATACTGTCGCACTAAAGGGTTGCTGTAGAGTTCTTCTTCAGCCCCGGAGGCTAAAATTTGACCGTCTCGCATGATGTAGGCTCGATCGGTAATTTCGAGGGTTTCTCGGACGTTGTGATCGGTGATGAGGATGCCGATTTGGCGATCGCGCAGTTTAGCAATAATGGTTTGAATTTCGTCTACGGCGATCGGATCGACGCCTGCAAACGGTTCGTCTAAAAATAGGAACATCGGCCCGTCTCGCCCTGCGGCTAATGCTCTCGCCAGTTCAGTCCGTCGTCTTTCTCCCCCCGATATTTGAATTCCCAAACTGGATGCTATTTTTTCTAAGCGAAATTCTTGCAATAGGAAATCGACTCGATCGCGCCATTCCCAGCGCGGCACTTGAGTTTGTTCTAGGACTAACAAAATGTTGTCCCGCACGCTCATGTTTCGGAAAATGCTTGCTTCTTGAGCGAGATAGCCTATTCCCAAATGCGCTCGCTGGTGCATCGGCAATTTAGTGATGTCTAAATCGTTTAGCCAAACGGTGCCTTGATTTGGTTTTTCTAATCCGGTTGCTATGTAAAATGTTGTGGTTTTACCGGCACCGTTGGGGCCGAGCAATCCTACGATTTCTCCTTGGGCTACCGACAGGTTGACGCGACTAACTACATTGCGTTTTCCGTAGGATTTGTGAATATTTTCGAGTACAATTTTCATTTTCGCTCCCGGCAACCTCTACAAGCTCAATTTCAGACTGCAGCTTTGTGCGATCGAGTTTCTAATTTAAATTTTACCTTTTCAAGTTTGTGAGTTTTATAAAGACGAAATTTCGCATCTATCCCAAGCAGTATGTTTTGGCTGAGGCGAAATTTCGCTGCTGCGAGCCACTGTTACCGGGGGGCTGTAGTTGGACGTGGGGAGCCCACTGCATTTTGGGCTGCTGCATCTTGTTCCGGGGCCACCAGATAAACAGATTCTACCTGTCCTGGGTTGTCTGGCAGGGCAATAAACCGCCCTTCGTCGATCAGGTATGTTATGGTTTCGCCACGCAGGCTGTTGCCCTGCTGCAATACGTAAACATCTCCGCTGAGAATGATCCGGCGCTCGCGGCTGAAGTATTGAGCTTGAGCCGCAGTTGCTTGTATTTGGCGGGCTGGATAGTTGATTTGCACGTTGCCGCGGGCTGTCACGATGCCGGTTTTGGAGTCGGCTTCTTGAATGTCCGATCGCACGCTGAGGGTGCGGGGCGCGTTGGCTTGCGAATAGGTGGGAGAGGCGATCGCGCCTGCCAGAGTGAGGGGCAACAGCAGCGATAATCCTTTGAATATTCGCGAATTGAGTAGTTTAGCGGAGGGCATCATAGCTTACAAGCCTCAAAATTTGTGAAATTGCTGAAGGGCATTATCTCCAGTTAGGTATTTTATCTTAACGGCCAGAAAGATTCCCGTGAGCTCGATCGATTGACCCGATAATCTCAACCAATTATCCTAGCAAGACAACAGCGAATTTTATTGGCTATTTTGCTGAGTGGCTGCAACTGTCTTAACCGGGAACGGGCAAGATGCTCGTTCCACAGCAAATAAATCTGCTTGTGCAGCGGGCAAGAAAGCCAGCCCCCCTCTGTGTAGAGGCAAAGTCTACTGCACACCCTAATACAAACATTTATTTAACTTTTATTTAACTTTTCGGTACTTTGATAATTCGTGGCAATTGCAAGCCTGCAACTTCTGCACCTGTTAATAAAGGTACAAAATCAGCAACTTTTTCCGGCCCTGCTTGTTGCAAAGCGCTCAAAAGTTTAGCACTCTGTCCGAGCAAGTCTTCAACGGCAATTCCGGCATAACTGGGCTGATAATAACTGAGCCGATTTATTCCTTCTCCCAGCAAGATTACGGCACCGCGCCAGTTTTGATTTCCTAAGTGATAAAGCGCGACGGCAATTTGTAATATCCCCTGATAAAATCTTTTTTCTGGGTCGCCAGCTTCCATCCACAAAGCCTCTAGTGTGTCGTGACAAGCATAAAAGTCTTGACTATTAAACTGTTCGATACCTTGCCAAAAGTCGATCGGCATTTCCTCTGTCATTCGATTGGGGATTGGGGATTTTCGATGGCGGATGTGTGTTTGAGTAGGCGGCGATCGATTTTTGTTAAATAGCTAAGTCTTAAAAATAGGAAAAATAACGACCTGTTTTCAAAACTACTGCCATTTCACGACCGCCTACTTAACCGATTACATAGTGTCTCTGACAGCTTGAATCTGATCCATTCCAATTTCCTGATTAGTTCCAGCGAAATCGTTATCTGGCGTCAGAAATAACATACAGTGACACTCTTTGCGCTCGCGCATGGGAATGCAGGGACAGTTCCAGTAGGCGGCTTTTACTTCGGCTTCTTTATCTTCGTAATGGCGACAAGGGCATAAGGGAGCGCCTAGTTCATCCTTGTGTTTTGCTAGTCCTTCTATCACGACAGCAGTGACGGAAGGTTCAGAACAAAAGTAAGTTCCCGTGCGCTTGGCGTAGGTTTCGGAGAAATTCTTCATCGCCTCCAAAGTTTTTTCGTTGGAGAGTTTAGATTTTTCTGTTGTGTTCATAGTTTAGGATCGAAGTTGAGGATGCTACGAGCTTTTGACAATTGTAGCGCAGAATGTGATTTTAAACACTTGTATATTTCTGTTTACTTACAAGGAGGAAAACCTTGACAAAGATTGAGTTTTAGGTTGTTGGTTTTTTAGTGGTTTTTGTCTATCCCGCAGGGTGCGGGAAACTGGCGGCAGACCCGGTTTTTGGAGCTGCCAAAAGATTTGGGCGATCGATCGCCCTCAACAATCATCCCCCAAAGGGGATAAAAATCGGATAAGATAGCACGGCGCTCTTTCTGTGACGGCTATAGGCACGGCATCTGATGGCAACTTCCCCGAACCGCACCCACAGCAAAAAATCTCCTCCGTCTGGGCTGATTTGGCCGGCTGACACCGAGTTAGTCGGATTAGTGTTTGAATTGGCTCCCCGCGCTCCTAGCTATCTGTACGCGCAGTATGCTATAGGTTTGCACGCTTGGTTTTTAGGTCAAGTACAGCAAGCTGACCCGGATTTATCGCAACTTTTGCACGATGAACAGTCAGAAAAAGCCTTTACTATTTCGGGATTGGAAGGTGATTTGCTCCCCGGTGGCAAAGAATTTCAGCTTTTGGGCGATCGAATTTATCGCTGGTACGTAACAGGACTTTCAAAGCCTGTAGTGCAGTGGCTGAGTCAGTGGCTGCAAAATTTGCCCCAAGAGATAGATTTGCGAAATGCTCCGCTGCTAATTCGCTCTTGGGATATTGCTTTTGCACCCACAACTTACCAGCAATTATTAACAGCGGAACCCCCTTTTTCGCCAACCATCAAACTTAGTTTTGTGACTCCTACAAGCTTTCGTAGCAAAGGGCATCACTTCCCTCTGCCAGTTCCCGAAAATGTTTTTCACAGTTATTTGCGCCGCTGGAATAACTTTTCGGGGGGGAATTTTGACCAAGCACAATTTTTGAATTGGATTGATGAAAATGCGATTATTAGCCACCACAAATTGGAGTCGCAAAAGGTAGCGGCGGGCAAAAAAGGCATGGTAACGGGATTCACTGGGGCTGTGGAATTTGGGCTAGGGCGATCGGCTCACAATCGCCCTGATTTTGTACAATTATTTTATGCTTTAGGGCGGTTAGCGCCTTACTGCGGCACGGGCCACAAAACAACTTTTGGATTGGGACAAACGCGAGCCCAATGGTTGACAGAAGCGCTACCTGAAGTATCGATACAAAGCGTATTGGCGGCGCGAATAGATGAATTGACAAATAAGTTTATGGCGCACAGAAAGCGTAAAGGTGGAAGTCGCGCTGCTGAGATTGCTGAAACTTGGGCGACGATTTTGGCGCGCCGGGAATTGGGAGAATCTTTGTTTGATATTGCTGCTGATTTGGAAATGCCTTATGAAACTGTGAAAACTTATGTGAAGTTGGCAAGAAGGGCTTTGAAAGTGGAAGATTAGAGGGCATTGGGCATTGGGCATTGGGCATTGGGCATTGGGCATTGGGAATGACTGATGACTGATGACTAATGACTAATGACTGATGACTGCTGACTAAGGACTCTTAGTAAATAGATATATGTTGTCTCGCTGATATTTGAGTTGAAATTGAGGGTTGTTTTTTAGTTTAGTTATGAGGTTTTCCACAAAAGCTCGATCGCTCATCCAGCCAGGATATCTGAGGTTAAGCAATACATAATCAAATTCTGCGAGATTTGGAGGCGGCGTGTTAGCCTGAGTTAATTTTACTACAGGGCGGTGCGCTAAGTGCGGAGCAATCTGAGCAGTTGTTAAAACACTGCCTTTTGTTTCAACCAGAGAAATTGCCTCTCTGGTAGCGGGCAAAGTGTCGAACCCATTTAAATAAATAGTCCAAAAATAGCCGTATTTCGCTAAAGCTAAGAAAGCAATCAACGACCAAATTACAATGACTCTAGCCAAGGGACAATTAGGAAGTGGCAATCTATCAAATATTGTCTTTCCCTTTTGCTGATTGCTAGCTGCCAAACTGGAAATTACGGCAACCAATAAAAACGGCAATATCGGCACAGAATATTGATGAATTAAATCCCGCTGAGCGGGGATATCGGAAAGAATATTCATCGCCAACATCGGCACAGCACTAATTAAAGATGACAGATGACGCGGAGACAGCCACCAAATTATAGGTAATACCAATAACGCTAAATATTCAAAAGTATCTAAAGAAAACAAACGCCCTAAAACTAGATTTGGTTTGAATATTAAATTAATAGCAATTTCAAAAACCGACTTTCCCAAATATTGATATCGCCCGATTCCCGCGTGTTCTCTTCCCTGATTAAAATACGGTATAACTGCCTGAGTAGCTACCAGGAACCAACCCGCGCCTAAAAATAGAGCTATGAGCCCACAATTACGTTTTTTGTCAAAACACAACAGCCACAAACCCATCGCAGCCACAGTTAAAGATAGCACGGCTTTGCAGCTCAAAACTAATACAATAGCAGCACAAAACCACAAGGTTTTATTCAGCCTCGCGGCTAAGATTGCTGCTAGCATTGCTGGTAAAGCAATTACTTCTGGGTGGAAGTCGAAGAGATTGACATTAAATACTGCGGGATAAAGCAGATATACGCCTGAAATTGCAATTGCTTTCCCTTCGTTTAATCCCGCTTGACGTGCCAAACTCCAACTCGGCCAAGCGCCTAAAGCTAGGGAAACAGCTTGCACTAAAAAAAGCCAGTGAACATCGGGATATATTTTGTAAAGTAAAGCCAGTGGATAGAAAATAAAAGCAGCGTGATCGCCCCAAATATTTATTGCCATTAAAGAGGAAAATGGCGTTTGATTTTGGGATATCAAATAAATTGCTTGGTCAAAAATTGCTAAGTCGAATGCAGTTGACTGAAACAAAGCGTGCCGCGCGCTGCTGGCCGTAAATAAGACTATCGTTGTCACGACAATCATTAAAAATACTGGATGAGATTTTAGGGATTTTAAAGTTAGCATTTTATTGGCTTAATCAGCGATTCGTTTAAATAGCAGAACTTCGTTTTTTTGATAAGTTAATTGAAAATTGGGAGAGTTTTTAAGTTGATTTGCTAAGGTATCACCAAGTTTTTCAGTATCAGGCCAGGGATGGCGCAGGTTTAATAATATGTATTGAAATTCAGCTAAATTTGTTTGAGGCGAAATTTGTGACAGCAATTTTACTATTGGGCGGTGGGCAAAGTGAGGGGCAAGTCTATTATCTGTTAAAATACTGCTTTGGGGTTGAACTTGTGCGACTGCTTCGCGTGTAGCTTGCCAGGTATCTAGTCTATTTAGGTACAGATAAAAATCTTTATATTCGCCCAGAAGTAGGAAAATTATTAACGACCAAATTATCATGATTCTCGGCAATTGAATTCCCCGCCAAAGTTGAGAAATTCGGAAGTTTTTCAATTGTGGCAGATTGACCCATGTTAAAAAATGTTGCTTATTTGCTTTATCCTCTTCCTTGTTGCCTTTTCTTTCTTCCCTCTTCCTTGTTTCTTCCTTCGCGATAACTGCTAAAAATAAAAATGGAATTACAGGCACTGAATACTGATAGGCTAAGCTGCGTTGAAATGACAAGTCAGAGAGGATATTGATCAGCAGGGTAGGGAGGGCAGGAATTAGCGCTGTTAAATATTGTAGGCGTAGTTTGCCCGAAAATGGCAAGAGCAGCCAAATCACAGGTAAGGTGAGGAGAAATAAATATTTGAATGTATCGAAGGAAAGGATTTTTCCTAATACTAACTGTGGTTTTAATATGAGATTGATGATAATTTCTAGTACCGATTTCCCTAAATAGCCGTAGCGCCCGACTCCAGCGACTTCGCTGCCGCTAAAGAAGGGAATTATTTTCTGGGAAGCTATCAAAAACCAAGCTGCACCGAGCAAAAGTGCGATCGCCCCGTACCGTTGCTTTTTTTCGCAAAAAAACAGCCAGAAACCCATAGCAGCAACGGTTATGGACAAAACCGCCTTGCAACTGAGAACTAACACAATAGCGGTACAAAACCACACAATTTTATTTAAACGCGCTGCCAAAATTGCGGCCAAAAGTGCGGGTAAAGCGATTACTTCCGGGTGAAAATCAAATAAATTGATGTTAAATACCACCGGATAGAGCAAATAAATCAATGCGATCGCACGGGATTGTTCTTGATTTAAACCTGCCAAACGCGCTAAACTCCAGGTAGGCCAAGCCCCCAGGGATAATGCAACTGCTTGTACCAACAGCAGCCAATGCACATCTGGGTAAATTTTGTACAGCAAAGCTAGCGGATAATAGATTACCGCTGCGTGATCGCCCAAAATATGAATCCCCATTAAAGAAGAAAAAGGCGTTTGGTTTTGGCTGATTAAGTAAATTGCTTGGTCAAAAATTCCCAAATCGAAAGCAGTTGATTGGAATAAAGCGTGGCGTAAACTGCTACACAACAAGAAAATTGCCGCAGCAGTCGCGATCGCCCAAACCAAACTCGACGGTAGCTGCGATCGACCTTCCTCTCTATTTTCGGCGATCGAGACACTGATGTCCTCACGGTCATCAGCAAAATTTTCCCTATTCTGCATGAAATCTGGCACTAGGTGGTCAATCGATTTTAGATTTTAGATTTTAGATTTTAGATTGACCCCACGGATAAATTCGGGGGCTTGTGTATCGGATACAGGTTTTTTATTTCTGGACGGATGAATCCGGGGGCTTGTATCCTGGATGCTTTCGGTCACTCAAAATATGATTCCATCGAATGTGCTTTCCACGCAATAGTTAACGACTAATTTTTATCCCCGCAATCGTAATATTAGAATAATCCACAAAACATTAAAAAATTGTGAAAGCAATAACTCTTCTCGGCTCCACAGGCTCGATCGGCACTCAGACTCTGGATATTGTAGCTCAATACCCCGATCAATTTCGGATTGTCGGGTTAACCGCCGGACGAAATGTAACGTTGCTGGCCCAGCAAATTCGCCAGTTTCGACCGGAAATTGTCGCGGTTTGCGACGAAGATAAATTACAGGAATTGAAGGAGGCGATCGCAGACATCGACCCTCAACCTATTTTACTTGCTGGCGAGTCAGGCGTTGTCGAAGTTGCCCAATACGGTGACGCTCAAGCCGTCGTCACTGGCATAGTTGGCTGTGCCGGTTTGCTGCCAACAATTGCGGCTATCAAAGCAGGCAAAGATATCGCCTTAGCCAATAAAGAAACATTAATCGCAGGGGGCCCCGTTGTCAACCCCTTAATCGAAAAATACGGCGTTAAAATATTACCTGCTGACTCGGAACATTCGGCAATTTTTCAGTGCCTCCAAGGTGTTATGGTTGGCGGCTTGCGGCGAATTATTCTCACTGCTTCGGGGGGTTCTTTTCGAGATTTGCCGATCGACAAATTAGCAGGAGTAACAGTAGCCGATGCTTTGAAACATCCAAATTGGTCGATGGGGCAGAAAATCACGATCGATTCTGCTACTTTGATGAATAAAGGATTAGAAGTCATCGAGGCTCATTACTTATTCGGAATGGATTATGACGACATTGATATTGTCATCCATCCTCAGAGCATAATTCACTCGTTAATTGAGTTGCAAGATACCTCGGTTTTGGCGCAATTGGGATGGCCGGATATGCGTTTGCCGCTGCTTTACGCTTTGTCTTGGCCGGAACGAATTCATACAGATTGGGAACGGCTGGATTTGGTAAAAGCTGGGGATTTAACTTTCCGAGAACCCGACCACGAAAAGTATCCTTGTATGCAGTTGGCTTATGCGGCGGGACGTGCGGGCGGTTCGATGCCGGCGGTGCTGAATGCGGCAAACGAACAGGCAGTAGCGCTATTTTTGGAGGAGAAGATTCAGTTTTTGGATATTCCGAAGTTGATTGAGAAGGCGTGCGACAAACATCAAGCCGATAACTGTGAAAGTCCTGGTTTAGACGATATTTTGGCGGCAGATAGGTGGGCGCGGCAGGAAGTTTTGGCAGATAGTATGGAATTGGGCGATCGTATTCTTTCGGTTCGCTAATTCTATCAGCCGACTTGCACTTACCCACAAGCCCTAGGAGTGCATTAATTCCTCGTCTCATAGAAGACAGTCGGTTGAAACTTATATCTTGCACCATTCTCAATAAGCCTTTTAGGAACAGGCTTTCTGGCCTGTTCCACAAGAAAATTCACTCTTTGTGGAACAGGCATCTTGCCTGTTGCTGATACTGGTGCAATATCAGAGTTGAAACCGACTGCCCAACCTTGATAAATATCCAGTCCTCTTTCAGAGGACTTTAGCTATGAGACAGGGGTTTTTAACCCCTGACGGACTATGCCAAAAAGTGCAAAATATCGGCAAAACCATATTAAAGCTTGACCTGATTTTAGTTTTTTATTGACTAACTCCCAACTTGTGCCGCAAAATCAGCCGCACTCATCTTTTCGTACATTTCAAAAGGTTGGTGAATCCAAGGATTGTCCGCCAAATAATCTACATAATAATCCGGCTTTGCAACAGAACAAGCCTTGTACCAGAGTACAGCAGTCCGAATTTCCTGAATATCCTCGCCGTAGCGATTCTTGAGCCAAGCGATACCTTGCTCTAAACTAATTCCCGAATCCACCAAATCGTCAACCAGGAGAATGCTGCTGCCCAAATTATCGCCCACCATTGTCAAATCGCGGGCAAACTCGATCGCGCCCCGGACATTTCCCTCGGCCCCACCATAGGACGAGGCCGCTAAAATCGCCAGAGGTTTGTCGAAAATCCGCGACAGAGTATCTCCAACCCGCAGCCCTCCCCTCGCCAGACAGACAATTCGATCGAATTTCCACTGAGATTCCTCAATTTTTACAGCCAAATCCTCAATTTTCCGATGGTACTCAGCCCAAGAAACGTAAAGGTCACTCATTCCTAATATTATTTAAATATCAAAGGTATTATTAAATATTTTGGGGAAAATGACATGGATGCAGATGAACTTCTCAGACGGTATGCAGCCGGAGAACGGGTTTTTCACAAAGTAGACCTGAGCGGTGCCAATATGTCAAGGACAAATTTGCGCGATATTGACCTGAGTCACGCTAATTTAAAAGGTGCAAATTCGATCGGTCTCACCCTCTACAGAGCTAATCTGTATCAAGCAGATATCAGTCAAGCCAACCTCTCCCAAGCCAACCTCATGTCCGCTAATTTTGGCGAATGCGAGGCGGTGGGAGCGAACTTGAGCGGCGCCATCTTGCGGAGTGTCGTCTTCAGTGGAGCCGATTTAACGGGGGCGAGTCTCAGGGGTGCAGACATGAGAGATGCAAACCTTCAGGGGGCAATTTTGATTCAAGTTTATGCAGTTAACGCTAACTTGCAAGGTGCCAACTTGACAGAAGTAAAGCTTTGCGGAATCAACCTGAGCAAAGCAAATTTAACCGATGCAAACTTAACACAAGCTGACCTCAGCCGTGCTAACCTAACTCAAGCAAATCTGAGTTGGGCTAATTTGACGGAAGCAAATCTGGAAAAAGCTGATTTGAAGGGAGCCGATTTGAGTGGAGCTAACTTGAGCTGTGCAAATCTCCATCAAGCAGATTTGAGCGGAGTTTCCCTTAAGGGAGCAAATCTCCGGGGAGCAAACTTGCATCAAGCTTCTTTGCGTGGGACTAATTTGGATGAAGCGAATCTGAGAGAGGCCATGATGCCTGACGGCACAATCTGTGACTAAATAAGCTGAGAAAATAGAAGTTAAAACGGCAGGGTGCCTATGGCGCACCCTACATTTAGGCTAATGCCTAATTTTTTTAAGGGGATTTAATTCTGCCTTCAAGTGACAGTGCATTTAAAGAGTAGTGGCAAAAAATTTAGCACCGAGTTTAATCTACAACTTTCAGCCAGCCCCGGCGAACTGCGTGGAGCAAGCGGTTGATGGCTGTTTGATCTTCTTCGGTAAGACAGTCATTTAACAGCGCTGTCTTGAGCTGTTGTCGGTGAGTGGGAGTCAGCAGACCGGAGTGATATACCTGAAAGACTAGCTCTGCAATAGTAAATTGAGGTAACAGCGTTTGGGTTGTCATCATGTGTTTTTTTTTGAACTCACTTTTGACAGTATTAACTAATTTTTCCAAAATTTATGTGATTCAACTACGGGAGTAAATGTGATCGATTGGCTCTTGATGAGTGATTTGTGTCAGCCGGACTTGGGGATCGGATATTTCCTCGATAGCCCCGCAACTTGAAACACAAACCCCGTCCCGATTTCTCGCTTTTGGCAACTGCGAAATCTCTACTTTTGGTTAAGAAACGGTGACAAATAAATTAAGATTTATCTATTAAGAGATTACTAATGACTGCTAGCTAAATCGCATGGCTTAATTGAAGGTACAACTTTTAGCCTGTTTAGGAACCCGCTTTTACCTACATTTACCTAGTTTCTTGGTGTGGTCTTTGTTCCGTGGATATACTTAATAACCCGCCCAAAGACAGATACAAGTTTCCGACAGGAGTGGCCATCGATCCAAAATTTTAAGCTCTAGTTCAAGCTCCCAGATTCATATGTGAAGTCAATCTAAAATCTAAAATCTAAAATCTAAAATCTAAAATCGACTGGCTGCTTCAAATCAAAAATCCCGGCTTCTTCAAGAAACCGGTTCGAGCTTTTCGATCGCACTACAATTTTTTTTTGAGAGGGTTAATGGAGCGACCTACTCACTTCAATCTTATTGTTGGCAAAGCTTGACAGGAGAGAAAGTAAAAATACTCATCTCAACTTTTTGTGTGAGGAGACTAATCGGAAATCCTGACCCATCCGCGGCGGATGGCGTGCAGCAGGCGGTTGACTGCATCTCTGGCATCTTCGCTGAGAGCGCTTTGGCAGAGTTCGCGCAATCCGTGGCTTTGAGTGCGAGTCAGATTGCCTGAATTGGTGACTTGATAGAACAGTTCAGCGATCGCCCGATCGGATTTTAAAGTCAGAGCTTGCATGAAATCTCGTTGAACTCGACTATTATAATATCGAGCATTTGACAAAAGAGTAGGGTGATTGCAGTCGGCTAAGCTGTGCGATCGTTCTTGGCTCTATTTGTGACCGAAGTCTACCAGTATACGTGATTTAAATCACAGCAAACCCAATACCTCGATCGCATAAGCTATGATTGGGGTGGTAGCCTCCAGGTTTGACAAAACCTCGAAAAGCCCTGAACGCAAGGCTTTAAGTTTCCAATACCGTCGCGCAGCAGGAGTAATTCCGCTCAACATTGCAGGCTATGGACTTGCATAGCTGTGAAACTTTTGGTTTAAGACACTTGCAGCTTGTGGCTCAGGGCATAAAGTTGCGATCGGCGAGCCACCGCCTGAGATACAATAATTATAAATACTTCTATCCCATCTATAGACAGGGAGGTCAAAAAATGATAATGATTAGCTACTTTTCTATTGCCTTAATCGTTTTTCTTGTTTGGTTCAAAAGTTTTTGGAATGATACTGCGACATCTAAAAAAGACGTGATATCTTGGATAGCCTTAATAATCGGCCCTCTGTTTTGGCCTGTTGTTCTGCCCCTATCCCTTTTGCAAATTACTAGCAAAAAGTCTGTTGTACAAACAGCTCAATGCGAGCAAAAATTATAATAACTTTTGGAAGTAACTGGCTTCAACACACTCGCTTATCTCTTCCTAAATTATTCGGCGTGCATCGCTTTTGGCAGCGAGTAATTTATCTTGTTTCATACTAAAAAAATGCAGCTAGAAGGTAGAATCAAATAAAAATTCTGAATCCTAAAACAGTATTTTTTTACCGCTATCAAATTCTGCCTTCTGCTTTTTGATCCAGCCCAAAAACGGATACAAGTTTCCGACAGGAGTCGGCTGCTGCCCTAAATTTTAGGATCTTGTTCAAGCTCTCCGATTCATCTGTGGCATAAATCTCAAATCTCCAATCGTTGAACTAAGCGAGATTGACGCACGCCCTAGCCCACGTATCACGCCAAAGTCTCCAATTGACTGATGCCTAATTTTCTTCTGTCACATCGTGAATTAACGGTGCGGCTCAGTCAATCGATTGCGCGATTTTAGATTTTAGATTTTAGATTTTAGATTTTAGAATTGAAGCCTTGACTTGCGCGAGATAAATTCGGGGGTTCCTTTATCGGATACAGGTTTTTTATTTCTGGGTACTGAGTCTGCTTTCGGAATGAATCACGTGGCGGGTATCCTGGATGCTTTCAGTTAAAATTGTTCCGGCAAAATTGTCAGACTCACATTGTCGAACAACGACCGCAAAATTTTTTTACTCAAAAATTATCTGCCACCTCAACCAAGCTCAAAATTAATATGTAATTTAACATGGCCTGTTGCTTGCAAAAATATAACTTCAGACATATTTTAGTCGGCCGCTGACCAACTTAAGAATTTTCATTACTTCCGGCCACTGCGTACCATTAATCGAAGGTGGGAAAATCCTGGCTAGGCGTGGAAAAACAGCTAGACTCTTTGCCATTTAAGCTTTTCGGGCTCCCTTTATTCAAATCGTAGCAGCTCTAAACAGGAAATTGTAGAGTTCGTTTGCGCCCAAAATCCCTAACTCTTACCGCAGTTAGATAGACAATTCAAGGCAGAGACTGCAATATGAAATAGGCAACCAAAACTGTTTCAAGTCTCAAGTACGACTTATTTTTGGCGATCGGGCATCAGGAGTGTATAACGCGAGCCAGCTAAATTTTTGGAAGTACGAGATGTTTGGGAACTTCAAAAAAAAAGTGCCGTCACGGTATCCAAATTAGTTATTTGCATAAAAAGTAGGAGTCAAAATGAACGAAGTATCTGAGAAACCAATTTATAGAGTTCTTCATCTATTGTCGCTGCTAGCGCTGGCATACTATGGAGCTAGTTCCATCAATTATATTTTCGAGAGTGACTCTCACGCTCACATCTACAAGTACGACAGTCAGAGCAATTCCAACGCGTCACCAGCGCAACTAGAAGCACACCGCTAGGAATAAGTAGAGATTTTCTCTGAATGACTGGCGGATCAAATTTCGGGGAATTGGCTAATCGTTAATGATCAGCTCGAAGTTAACAACCATTAGTAAAAAAGTCTTTGCTAAAAACTCAATATTTTCACTCACAGGTACTAGCCATCGAATGTACCGCAAAAATTAACTATTTAATTTGTTCTCAAAAGAGACCAGAGTGATGAAAGGATGGCCAAGCATTTTCATCAGTAAGAGCCTTAATAGTTTTAGTAATCGCTTCATCAAGAACATTTGAAGGTGGATATGCTTCAGAAGGGAAAATCGCTTTGATTTTTGCCCACTACAGCTCGATGGGAGATAAATCCGGCGAGTATCGAGGTAAGAATTTTACATTGGCTTTGATAGATGCCATCAAAAAATTGACGGCTTCAGCATTCATGATAAACAGGTAAATTATTCATAACTACAATTGGGCTAACCCATAACTGAGGCAGGATTCGCCAGCAGCCCAAAAATTTATATCCTAGTTCCAGTTCCCAGATTCATCTGTGGACTAAATCTAAAATCTAAAATCTAAAATCTAAAATCTAGTGACATTACCCTCACAAATCTACCGGCCCACCGTTCATCCCAACTTTTGACCAAAAGACGCTCGCTACATTGTCTGATTGTGCGGATGGATGCGGATCATGGTTGAAATGACGGATGGGGGTTGAAAAACTGGGTTTTTAGCCAAAATTCTATATTGAGCGTGAGGGATTTGGCTGGAAACATCAAGGCGATGAGGCTCAAAAGTTCGTCCGGGACTGTATTGGGAGCCACTTTTGATTGAATCGGGCCTCCAGCGTGCGTGGGCTTGCTTTCAAAGCGAGTTACAAACTTTTGATTTCTGGGGAACTATTGGCGAAAATCAAAAGTCTGGTCAAGTACAGTGTACTTAAAAAAATCGCAGCTCAGTTCCAGCCTCATTGCGGGCGATCGAACTCTCCGGCGATGACAGGGCCCGCGGGCCCGGTGCAACTTCTCAATCTGGAGAGCATACTTCCATTAAAAATGGTCTCTGTGTATCTTCCGGGTATTGTTTTAATAATGACTAGCCATATCGATGGTCATTATGGTAAACTCGCAAACGTTTAAGTGGAATATTTTCGTGTTAGAGGAGGCAGTGGTGGAGTCGAGAGTCAAAAGCAGGAAACAACCGAGATTTGCTGCTCAACGAATACAGGATTCAACTCGCGCTCCGAGGCTCGCTGCTGACAATTTAAATTACATGACAGCTTATAGCAGCCGGGTCAATTAGGGTCTCAACCGATGTCCGGTTTCATTTATTGAATCCCTTTGGAGGGAAAAGTGTATTGTAGAAAAATGATTGATCTTTTAGGAGGAGTGTAAATGACACAGGTAACAAATCCAACAACACCAACTACACAACCAGGCGGTGTCGGTGGCGGTGGCTCAACCATTATTGGCACCCCCGTAGGCGCTAACAGGTTGAACGGCAGCCTCGGCAGCGATATCATTCTGACTTTTGAGGCCGCTGATGTCATCGCTGGTGGCACTGGCAACGACCTGATTATATCGGGTGGCAACAATGATAGTGTCGGCGGCGGCGACGGCAACGATACCGTCCTTTCAGGCAGTGGCAACGATGTGGTCGCTGGCGGTAGCGGCGATGACTTCATCTTTGGCGGTAAAGGGAATGACCTGGTAGACGGTGGCGATGGCAACGACTTGGTTTCTGGCGACAGAGGCAACGACACTGTACTTGGCGGAAGTGGCAGCGATACAGTCTTTGGTGGCCAAGGCAACGATCTTGTCAGCGGTGGCGATGGCAACGACATTCTCTACGGCGGTAAAGAAAACGATACTGTCGATGGTGGCGCTGGCAATGACTTGATCTCTGGCGACAGAGGCAGCGATGTCCTGATCGGCGGTGCAGGCAGCGATACGTTCTACTTCGCGAGTGCTGGTGGCGATTTCGGCGTAGACACGATCACTGACTTTACCCCAGGCGAAGATAAGATTCGCTTGAAGCAGGGCGGTGTGTTCGCTGGTTTGGGCAGCAGCTTCGAGGCAAGCGAGTTTGTCGTCGTTTCTAATTTCAACGCAGCCACTCCAGGAACAGCCACGACGAACAAGTTGGTCTACGACCCAACAAGCGGTGCGTTGTACTTCAACGGCACCAACGGCGTGCTAACTATTGCTCAGTTGCAGCCTGGTCTGACTATTACCTCGAACAACTTCGAGTTGTTCTAAAACAACTGGCAGTTGTGGGGCAGCACCGGATAAGATTCGGGGCTGTTCTCACAAAGCCGGTAGTTTTAAAGGATTTCAACCTCACTCTGCTACAAGCGGGGTGAGGTTGAAATCTTCAATGCAGGAACTAAAGCAGGGGCAGTTAAAAAAAATCGATCGACAGTTATTGATAAAATTAATCGATCGCCTGATACCAATTTTTTATGAGGCTGCATAGAATTCGATCCCCCCTAGCCCCCCTTAAGAAGGGGGGGACCGGAAGCTTCTTGAAGTCAACCCCTACTCCCCTTTTTAAGGGGGATTTAGGGGGATAGAGATCTGTGCAACTTCACATTAAATTGGTATGATCGGGCCAAATATAAATAGAAAGTTTTTAAATTAGAATTTCTAGGTTTTACTGAAGCGGTAAAGAAACCGCAACTGCACCGCTAGCAATGAGCACTGAAGAATATATCCGGCAAGCCCAAATTTATTTGAACCGGGGGAAGTTAACTGAGGCGATCGAGTTTTGCAACAAGGCGATCGAACTTCAACCGTTTTCGCCCTCGGCTTACACGACTTTAGGGGAAATTCTCGAAGCTCAAGGCGATCCGACGGCGGCAAGAGACGCTTTTGTGCAAGCTTTGGAGATTTCGCCCCAGTTTTTTCTGGCTCATGCTTATTTGGGTCAACTTTACAGCGACTATGCGTGGCTGGATGAGGCGGTTTTTCACTACCGACAAGCTCTGGATTTGAAACCAGATTGGGCAGAAGTTCATTATAACTTGGGAAATGTTTTTCACAAGCAGGGTAATTTGTTGGGGGCGATCGACTGTTACCGAAAGGCGATCGCCCAAAAACCGGATTATCTCGATGCTTTATACAATCTGGCTGTGGTTTTAGGTGAAAATAGTCAGCTCGAAGCGGCAATGGATACCTACCGACAGGCGATCGCCGTGGCGCCGGATTACGTGGAAGCTTACAGCAATCTGGGTGTGATTTTGCTCAAGGACGATCGGGCTGCTGAGGCGATCGAGGTTTACCAGCGGGCGATCGAGATTAAGCCGGATTGGGCGACGCTGCACAATAATTTGGGTCAAGCCTTGCTGGACAAAAATCCCGATAGGGCGATCGCATCTTACCTCACAGCTATTGAGTTGGAGCCGGACATGGTTTTGGCTCACTACAATCTGGGGAAAGCGTGGCAATTACAGGGGGAACATTCGGCGGCGCTTGCTTGTTTCGATCGCGCGATCGAGCTCAATTCTGACTATATTTCAGGCTATACAGACGCCGGGTTTTCTTTGATGGTTTTGGGCAAAATTGCTGAAGCCATGCCTTATTTTGAGCGGGCGATAGCTCTGAAGCCTGATTTTGTTGAGGCTTACTGTCGCTTAGCAGACAGGCGCAGAGTGGCGGCGGTAGAAGATGATGAATTGTCCAGGGCGATCGCTGCGTGCGATCGATTTCTCACAGCATTGATGGGAAGTTCGGCAACGGATTTTGTAGCGGATGTAACGGATGTCACGGATGTCACGGATGTCACGGATTTAACAGATTTAAAAGTAAATAAAAAAGATGGTGTGGCTAGATATTTGTCAAGTGCAGCTTGCGAATTACCTGTTGCTGAAATTTGCGATAATTTAGCCGAAATTTACTTGCATTTGGGAAATGCTTTAACAGAGTACGGCGGACACGAATCTGCCACCGCTTATTATCAAAAAGCTTTGCAAATTCAGCCACAAAATGCAGAGATTTACTGGCGGGTGGGAAATTCCTTAGCCCAGCAAAAGCGGTTCATTGCAGCAATTGCAGTTTACCGCATGGCTTTGACGATTCAACCTGCTTTACCGCAGGTTTATTTTGAGTTGGCAAAACTGCTGGAAAAACAGGGGCGCTGGGAACGGGCGCTCGATTATTATCAAAAAGTTTTAGAGTTGCAATTGCACGGGTATGGGGAGCAGAAAGAGTGGAAAAAACTGAGTTTTATCTTGCCCGATAGCACTTCTATCAAACCTCCTCACGCTATTTATTTATCGAGTTGGGATTGGCTGGTTAATGCTAAGTTGGAGGCTGACAATTATGTGGAAATATTTTGGAAACCTGCACCCGAAGCAAGTGCAGAAAATATTCCTAATTCCCAATTTGCGAGATCCAATTCCCAATTGGCAAATTCCGATTGTGCGGGGTTAACTTGCGGGCTGTGTTTGCAGCGACTTTCTAAGTGGTTCGATCCGGTGCATTTGGGTTGGGGAATTTGCCGTTTGTCCAACTCGCAACCGCTACCTGTGGAGTCGCCCAAGACTTTTGTGGCTGCAATTCCCAACGGGCGAGTTTGGATTGTGCCGCAGGAAAATTATTGGCTGATTTGCAAGGCGATCGCTGTAATTACTCCTGACAATTATTTGTTGGCTGATGTGTCGAGAGATTATCCGGGATTTTTACCGGGATGCGAAAAGCATGATGTGAGGAAACACAGCGTTTTTCAGTTAGAATCCTTTCCAGCTTTAAAGCAAATTGATGGTAGGGTGGCGGTGCTTTCTGGTTTGTCGGGGAATGTCTATTTTCACTGGATGGTTGATGTTTTGCCGAGGATAGAATTGCTGCGGCACAGCGGTAGGGATTTGGCGGAGATTGATTGGTTTTTGGTGAATAGTTGTCAGCACCAATTTCAGCGGGAAAGCTTGAGAATTCTGGGCATTCCAGAAGAGAAAGTCTTGGAGAGCGATCGCTTGCCTCACATTCAAGCAACCGAGTTAATTGTACCGTCTTTTGCGGGATATTTGGGCTGGCCTTCTGCGTGGGCGATGGATTTTTTGAGGCGGGAGTTTCTCAAGGGAATTATACCTAGTTCGAGCTATCCAAAACGCATTTATATCAGCCGCAGCAAAGCAAGATACCGACGAGTTTTGAACGAGGAAGATGTGGTTGAGGTTTTGGAGAACTTTGGCTTTGTTTCGATTTTTCCTGAGTCGATGTCTTTGGCAGAGCAAATTGCTCATTTTTACCACGCTGAGGTAATAGTTGCAGCCCACGGCAGCGGCTTGACAAATACGATTTTTAGTCGCCCTGGAACAAAAGTAATTGAGTTGGTGTCGCCTCACTATATCAGCCATTATTACTGGGGAATCAGTCAATATTTGCAGTTGGAACATTACTTTTTAACGGGCGAGGCTTTTGAATGCTATCCTATTAGACAGTTGATGTATCAGAATTCGCTGACTGAGGATATTTTAGTGAACTTGAGTTCGCTGAAAAGGATGGTTGAGGTGGTGGGTTTGAGTTAGTTGGTGTCTGGAGCAAGTTTAATTATGCCCTCGATTGAGAAGATGGAAAAGGCAGCGGTTGATTTGAGTCGGCAAGCAGAAGTTTATTTAGCCGAAGGAAAGTTGAATGAGGCAGTTGCTGCTTGCGAGTCAGCGTTGAAAATTGAACCGAATTTGGCGGCAGCTTGTCAGACGCTGGGAAAGGTGATGCAGGTTCGAGGTGAAATCGAGCAAGCTAAGCAGTGGTATGAAGCGGCGATCGATCGCAATCCAAATTTGCCGGAAGTTTATGCTAATCTTGGCATTTTGTATTCTCAGGGGAAACAGTGGGAAAAGGCGATCGCCAATTGTGAAAAAGCGATTTCGCTAGCGCCGAATTTTGCTGCTGTTTATCGGCAGTTGGCGAGAATTTGGACGCAGTTAGAGAAGCGAGAAGAGGCGGCAGACTGTTGGTATCAAGCTTTTAATATTGAGCCGAATTGGGCAACTGCTGAGGAGCACGTGACTCTGGGAAATAGTTTGGTTGAATTGGGAAAGTGCGATCGCGCTATTGAATGTTATTCCCGGGCAATTGGGTTAAACCCACAACTGGCCACAGCTTATCACAATTTGGGGGAAATGCTGATTGGCCAAAAACGGTGGGATGAGGCGATCGCCAATTACCGACAAGCCATTGCCATCAATCCAAATTCTTTTGAATCTTACCACAGTTTGGGTAAAACTTGGGCGGAGCGAGGAGAATTATATCGGGCGATCGCCTGTTACCGCAAAAGCATCGAACTCAATCCCAACTACGCTCGTGCTTACGTGGGTTTAGGTAATGTTTTGGTGCAGAAGCGCGAGTTGGATGAAGCCATTAAATGTTACCGTCAGGCTCTTGAAATTAATGATAATTCCTACTGGGCATACAATTGTTTAGGGGAAGCTTTGGCTCAAAAACAACTGTGGCCCGAATCTATTATTTGCTACCGCAAAGCTATTGAATTAAATCCCAATATTCCTTGGTTTTATGTCAATTTGGGAATTGCCTGCACCTGCGAAAAATTCTGGGATGAAGCTGTTAGCGCTTACCTGCACGCGGTTCATATCGAGCAGAATTTGGCGGGAATCAATCAGAAGTTGGGATATGTGTTGCGGAAGCGCAGCGCTGCGGGTTTAGACAGCACAATCGAAACTTATTGTCAAGGTATCGAGGTACTTGCAAGCGGGAAAATTTACCACAACTTGCTGGGAATTGAGTTAGATGGAGCAGAGTTTTATATAAATTTAGGCAATATTTTAGCGAAACAAAAGCTGTTGGAAGGTGCGATCGTATTTTATAGCATGGCGCTGCAAATTGAACCCAATGCTGCGGAAGTTGTCGCCCAACTCACAGATGTTCGCGCGAAACAACAGGACTTATACGCACAAATTGCCACTTACCGCCACCAAATTGAAATCGCTCCGAGCAATGCTCAGTCTTACAACGATTTAGGAAATATTTTACCGCAATTAGGGGAATTAGAAGAAGCAATTATTTGTCACCAAAAAGCGGGCGAATTGAGGGGTTGGCCTGAGTGTGCGTCAAAAAATTATCAATTTACCCAAGATTGGTTTACCCACAATATTCCTATTTGGAAACGGCATTTGCAGGAATTTACCGGAATTGCGGATTTTCAAGTTGTGGAAATCGGCAGTTTTCAGGGAATGTCGGCTTGCTGGCTGCTGGATAATATTTTAACTCATCCGACGGCAAAGATTACTTGTATTGATTTGTATTTTCAACAACATTTTAAAGGCAATATTGTTAAAACGGGAGCAGCAGATCGGGTAATTGAATTAGAAGGTTACTCTCAAGATTTGTTAGTGAATTTGACTTCGGAATATTATGATGTTGCTTACATTGACGGCTGTCATAAACCCACCAGTGCTCTGCAAGATGCGATTTTATCTTGGAGGTTGGTGAAAGTTGGGGGATTGATGATTTTTGACGATTACGAGTTTACGTTTCCCGACAGCCCGGAGCAAGATACTAAAATTGGGATAGATGTTTTTTTGGAGATGTTTGGAAGTCAGTTAGAAGTAGTACACAAAGGCTATCAACTGATTGTCAAAAAACTCGGCAATCAAAGTTTGGGCGAAGAGCAAAATCTGTTGTCTCTGGGTTGGGAAAAATTGGGGGATATTGCGGCAAATGCGGGTTATTTGGATGAGGCGATCGCCCGCTATCAAACAGCTATTAAAATTAAGTCTGGCAACTACTTAACTTACCACAATTTGGGTAAAGCTCTGCAAGAGAAAGAACTGTTTGAGGAAGCTCGGGCAGCTTACCAACGGGCGATCGCACTAAACCCTAATTTTAGTTGGTCTTACCACTTTTTGGGGGAAACTTTGCAGGCGATTGAGGAACACGGCGACGCCGCTGCTGCTTACCGCAAAGCTATTGAGTTAAATCCCGATTTTTGTTGGACTTACAACAATTTAGGCGATTTACTGATGGAGCTTTCTGAGTGGGAGGAAGCTGCTGTTGCTTACCGCAAGTTAGTTGAACTTAATCCCGATTTCTGTTGGTCTTACGACAGATTAGGTAAGGCTTTGATTGCATTGGAAAACTGGGAAGAAGCGGCGGCGGCTTACCGCAAAGCTATTGAATTAAATCCCGATGATTGTTGGTTGTACAATAGTTTGGGAGAAGTTCTGGAATTACAAGAAAATTGGCCCGAAGCAGCAGCGGCTTTTGGTGGTGCTATTGAGCTAGAATCCGATCATAGTTGGCTGTACAAAAAGTTTGGTGATGCACTGCAGAACCAAGGGGAATTGGAAAGGGCGATCGCAATTTACGAAAAAGGTATCAATCTCGATCCAAAATCCTGTTGGTGTTACGAAGGATTGGGTTTGAGTTTAATGGCTAAACAGCAGTGGGAACCTGCAATCGCTAATTTAGTTCAAGCCCTGCAAATTAAACCCGATTTGTTTGAAGTTTACGATAACATAGGTTATGCTCTGGAACAAAAAGGAGAAGTCGATGAGAGCGAGCGGGGAGAATACAGCAATCAAATCTTACCCTTAAGAATTCTCAAAAAATACTGTGGGTTTACAGAAGATTTGATCGTTGCAGCAGAATCGAATCCGCACCTCACCTGCATTGACATCCATCCTGCGAGTCAAATTAATTTATCTGATTCCAAAACAATCGACAGCAGCCACAGATTTTGGGAGCATCAAAGTCATTCCAGAAAAGCTTTTGTTGCCGTATTGCCAAACGGACGAGCTTGGGCAGATGTGGTGACTACCGCCGTGATTACTTCAAACAATAAACTTGTTACTGATATTTCAATGGGTTGTGCTGAATTGGTAATCACTTCCGACAAATTGCCTCCCGCTGAACACGTCGATGGAAATGTGGCTTTTTTATCTGCTCGCTGGGGTGGAGCCGCTTATTTTCATTGGATGTTTGATGTGATTACGCGATTTGACCTTTTGCAGCGGAGCGGATTGATAGAAACTATAGATAAGTTTGTTGTCAATGCCTCGGATTCTTCCTATCAAGCAGAAACTTTAGAGATTTTAGGAATTCCTCAAGATAAACTTTTAGAAAGTCGCTGCAATTTACACATTACCGCCGATAAATTAATAGTTCCTTCAATATCTTATGACGGATCTGGGGCAGTTTCAAAATGGAAGTGTGAATATCTAAAACAGACATTTTTAAATGAAAAACAGCCACTAAACACAGACTATTCAGAGCGAATTTATATCACCCGTAAACAAGCATCTTATCGGCGACTCGTCAACGAGGAAGAGGTAATTAAATACTTAGAAAAATTTGGGTTTCGCAGTGTCAAGTTAGAAACGATGTCGGTAGGGGAACAAGCATCATGTTTAGCTGCTGCTAAAGTAGTTATCGCACCTCACGGAGGGGGGTTGACTAATCTAGTTTTTTGCAGTCCGCGAACCAAGGTAATTGAGCTTTTTTCTCCCCTTTACGTGCCGCATTGTTATTGGATGATTAGCAATTTGTGCGGTTTGGAACATTACTATTTACTGGGCGACTTGGTGGATGACAAAATTCAGAAATGCCCCGGACATAAAGATATGCGGGTGGATTTGAACTTGCTGGAAAAATTACTGAGTCTGGCAGGAGTTTTTCATGGATAATGACTACTACCACAATTTGGGTAATTCCCTGCAAGAAAGCGGTAGGTTTGATGAGGCTGTTGCTGCTTACAAAAATGCTATTAAATTAAATCCTAATTTTTCTTGGTCTTATCACAGTTTGGGCGATGTTTTGCTGAAACTTGAAAAATGGGAGGAAGCTGTCGCTGCTTACAAAAAAGCTGTTGAGTTAAATCCAGATTTTTCCTGGTCTTATCACAATCTGGGCGATGCTTTGCTGAAACTTCGGCAATGGGAAGAAGCTGCTGTTGCTTACCGCTGCGAGATTTCACTCAAATCTGATTTTGCTTGGTCTTTTTGCAATTTAGGCGACGCTTTAACTAAACTCAAACAGTGGGATGAAGCTATCGCTACGTATTTAAAAGCTATTGAAATTGACGGAGATTTGCCGGGAATTTACGAGAAGTTGGGATACGCTCTCGGACAAACAGAGTCTGATTTAAACTTAGTGTTAGAACAATCTCAATTGCAAATTACACCGGAAAATTGGGAGTTTTATTTGCAGTTAGGAGAGAATTTAGCCAAGTACGATCGCCCAAAAAGCGCAATTATTTTTTACCAAATGCTCTTGACAAAATTGCCTATTTGTGCAAGTCTGTCAGCGGAATTGGAGGAGTTGTTGCAGCAGCAAGAAAAGTATGATCGCGCATTAGCGTCATCTCGCGCAACTGTCGCCCAAAAACCAGATGATTGCTGGTCTTATTATAATTTAGGTGCTGTTCTGAGCCACCAAAAATATTGGGAGGAAGCGGCGGCGGCATTTTTCCAAGCAATAGAAATAAATCCCGATCTTCCTTGGTGGTTTTATTACAATTTATGGGAAGTTTTTGTTAGGCAAAACAAGTTAGATGAAGTTGAAAATTTGTGCCGCGAAGTTGTTGCAGCTAAACCGGAGGCTTTTTGGCCTTATCTGAATTTGGGGGAAGTTTTGACGAGGCAAGGTAAAATTGCCGAGGCGATTGATTTTTATCGAACTGTCAGTTACAAACAAGGTTTTGCATCTATTATCAGTAAGAGAACAGGCAAGATGCCTGTTCCACAATCAGATACAGGCAAGATGCTTGTTCCACAAGCAGAAACAGGCAAGATGCTTGTTCCACAAGCAGAAACAGGCAAGATGCCTGTTCCACAAGCAGAAACAGGCAAGATGCCTGTTCCACAAAATTGGAACTTAAAAGCCGTTAAAGTTCCTAACTTTATAATTATTGGTTGTCAGCGGTGCGGGACGACTTCTCTGTATACTTATTTAGCTCAACACCCGCAAATTTTGACTCCGATTAAAAAGGAGATGGATTTTTTCTCGTGGCACTTTGACAGAGGGATTGATTGGTATTTGGCTCATTTTCCGCCAATGCCTTCGGGAGAGCAATTTTTGACGGGCGAAGCAAGTCCGAGCTATTTTGACTATCGGGAAGCACCGGAACGTCTCTACACCGCGTTTCCAGAGGCTAAACTGATTGTACTTTTGCGAAATCCGGTCGATCGGGCGATTTCTCAATTTTACCGCTTGACTGGCTTAAATTGGGAAGCGCGATCGCTCGATCGAGTAATTAGCGATGAAATTGAACGGTTGAATCAAAATCCAGAATACATCATCGGCGAGGAACCGGGGAATTATTTAGCTCGCGGTAGGTACATAGAATTTATCAAAAACTGGCGGACTTTCTTTCCCCAAGAACAGTTGTTAATTTTGAAAAGCGAAGATTTTTATGCAGGTGCGGCGACAACCGTCAAGCAAGTTTTAGAATTCTTAGATTTGCCGGAATATCAATTGTCTGAATACCAAAATGCTAATCCCGGTTCTTACCAGCCGATCGATCAATCGGTTCGCGACAGGTTGATCGATTATTTCCGACCTTACAATCAGGAATTAGAGCAATATTTTGGGAGGCAGTTTGATTGGGAATAAAGTTGAGCTAAAATTAGCTTCTTCGTTACTTAAGATCGCGAATTAAATAACTTACAATTTTAATTGTTATTGTGGGATGGGCGTCCCGCAATTCCAAAAAGGACGGGCGGGACGCCCATCCCACTTTCAAGAGTGGAAGTTATTTAATTCTCATTCCTTACTATGCTAAATCAATAGTTAAATCAGTAAAATCAATTGAACAAATATGTCAAAATGCCAATCAAGTCCTTCTCAGGCTTGACATTTAAGCGAGTTTGATTGTTAACTATAAATAGTCACTCTTAGTTTGGGGGAGGAATTATAGTCATCACCACAAAAAAGGTACTAAAGTTCTAACAGAGCTTCTGAATATACAAGGAATTAAAGAATTAAAGCCCAAACCCTACTCCCCACAAAAAAACTTACTCTTTGTGGAACAGGCAGGAAAGCCTGTTAAGCGAGAATGCTAAAAGATGCAATTGCGAACACTTTCATCTCGTTTAACTTGCTCTACCACCGCCCTAAAACAGAATACTTAAATCCCCGACTTCTTCAAGAAGCCGGGGATCTAAAACAATAAAACTGCCCCTACAAATTAATGAGTACCCGCTCCAGCCGCCCGTTTAAACGCCTCATCAAGCACTTCCGAAAGCGTCGGGTGAGTGTGAACTCGGAATGCTAAAGTATTAACAGAATCGCGCTGGGCGATCGCATTGGCCGCCTCCTGAATCAAATCCGAAGCGTGCAAACCGAAAATGTGAACTCCCAACAACTCCCCAGTATCTTTCCGGTAAATCACCTTAGCCATACCGTCAGTTTCACCCTCCGCAATAGCCTTAGAATTTCCCTTAAAATAACTCTTGACAGAACCGACCTCAAACCCTTCAGTTTTTCCTAACTCTTTGGCCGCAGGTTCAGTCATCCCCACATAGCTAATTTCCGGGTGAGTAAACGCCGCCGCCGGGATACTCAAATAGTCAACTTCGCGGGCACGATCGCAAATATTTTCCACCGCAGCAATTCCCTGAGCAGACGCAGAATGCGCTAACATCATCTTGCCATTAACATCGCCGATCGCCCACAAATTTTGCACCGGTTCTCCCGCCGCCAAAACCTGCATCTTATCGTTAACTGGGATATAACCGCGCATCGTTTCCACCCCAACAGTTTCTAACCCCAAATTCTTACTCACAGGAACCCGACCAGTTGCTACCAAACAAGCATCAACTTCCAAAACTTCGACAACTTCCTTAGTTTTGAAATCAGCTAATTCAATAATTACCGGCGAACCAGGAGTAATCTTCTTGGCCAAAACACCTACTTTTGTTTCAATATCGCGGGGTGCAATTAACACTCGTTCTGCTAACTTAGCAATATCCGGGTCAAAACTCGGCATCAATTGGTCTAAAGCTTCAATCATCGTAATTTCGCAGCCCAGGGCCGTGTAAATATCCGAAAACTCCAAACCGATATAGCCGCTACCAATAATTGCAATCCACTTCGGTAGCGATTCCAACCTGACAGCATCATCGCTGGTAAATACAGTTTTGCCATCAATTTCTATCCCAGGGGGGACGAAGGGAACCGAACCGGGAGCGAGAATAATATCCTTGGCGGTAATAGTTTTCTCGCCTTTATCGGTTTCGACGGTAATTTTTTGAGCACTGGCAATTTTGCCCCAACCTTGAATGACATCGACGTTCAAACGTTTGAGGCTGTTAGTCAAGTCGCCGCGAAGTTTGCTAACAATAGTATTAGCGTGATTGGCGATCGCCCCGCGATCGAAATCCACACTGCCCAATTGAATACCCAAAGTCTTTAGGTGGTGGGCATTCCGCAAATCTCGCACCCGCCCGGAAGCCGCCAACAGCGCCTTCGAGGGAATGCAGCCCCGATTGACGCAAGTCCCCCCCATGTCCCCTGCTTCGATAATTGCCACTTTCAGCCCGCAGCTAACCGCGTGTATGGCCGCCCCGTGTCCGCCCACGCCAGCGCCGATAATTGCTAAATCGTAATCAAATCCCTGAGTCACCTTAAAATCTCCTAATGCCTTTGAAATCTTAGGACTCAAGCAAAAAACACCGTATTTCCGTCCTTTCGGGGTGGCGCGTTGCCATCGCAACCCTTGAACAGCGGTAATAGTTGCATAAGTCCTGTCTCCTTATTCTCGACTAGACTAGGGTTAATTAGACAACGAAAGAGCCCTAACTGAGATTTTTTCAGGGTCAATGATTTTGAGCTGGGTCTGCACCAAGTCTCAAATCACTCAGTAGGCGGGTGTAGAGTTAAATATAGTTTGAAGGCTGACAATGCCCGCGGCAGGTTTTATAGCAGGGCGGTTTCATTCTTGGTAGGGGCCGTGCTCCCGTGCCGGCCCTTTTGGCTGAAACCCCCATTCGATGGTTGGTGGCGGGGGTAGGCACGGGGAGTAGGGGTAGCACTACCCCTACAAAAACCTCGTTTTTGGTGAGAATGAAACAGCCCTGGGTTTTATATGGGGCAGCAAGTTCAGCCACAGGCATTCCCATCGCCCGGTTAAATTCTGTCCTCCTGCTTGTTTTAGTCGGTTTTCATGTCTAATATCTGCACGCGCCGGGGCAGACAGACTTTGTTGGCAAATTTTAGACCCTATGGAGTGGCTTATGACGGATGACGACGACCAGAAAGATTTACGCCGGGCCTCGGCTCAATCATTTTTTGAGTCCCTGGATGAATTGTTCGATTCTATAGAATCGAACAGCACGCAAGCTGCACAACCGAAATCTCCACCGCCTCCGGCTAAACCTTCGAGTCAGTCTTCGAGTTTGCCGAAGAAGACTAGACCTGCGAAAATTAATTTGTCGGATTTTGAAGATGCGATCGCCGATTTGGAACAGTTTATCCAGAAAAAACACTCCAAACGCCCGGAATCCAATCAATAGTGCGATGACACATTTTCAAGTAATGACTGTTGACTGTTGACAAGCGAATTTCAAAGGTGGTACCCGCCACGTGATTGATCCGTGGAATCAATCCAAAATCTAAAATCTAAAATCCTCAAGAAAGAGCATTTATCTCGCGCAAGTCAATCTAAAATCTAAAATCTAAAATCTAAAATCGATTGACTGTTGACTGTTGACAAGCGAAAAATTTTAGATTAATGTTCACGCTCCCAGATGAATCTGTGGAGTCAATTTTTAATGTCAAATTCGGCAGCATAGGAATAATTCATCTCTCTGCTCTCTGACTCTGTGTTCTCTGTGTCCTCTGCGGTTTAATCATTCCAAAGCAACCAGAATTGATATCAATCTCAAATCTCAAATCTCAAATCTCATAGAATAGAAATGATTCATCTCTCTGTTCTCTGACTCTGTGTTCTCTGTGTCCTCTGCGGTTTAATCATTCCAAATGCCACCGGAATTTATATCAATTCCCAATCTAAAATCGACGGGCTGTTAACGATGCTTTCGGCTTAACCTGCTTAGGTTGCACCTACAAAACATTCACATTTGCTTGAGGATTGCTTTACAAGAATCAAGCCAGATAAATCATCTCAATTTACTATTAATAGCCTTGTTTTTAGGCTTTGAGTGCTGCGGTAATTGCCTCGATCGCACTTCGATCGCCCGATCGCCGATCGCACTCACAGGCAACTCCCATTCATCAATATCAAGATCATTGCGGAACTTCACCGGAATATCAGCACCGTTAATAATCGCTCCCAACAGCCGCGGCCCAGATTTATGCGACTCGTCATCCTCAGATTCCAGCAACTGATCTGCAGCCTCAGACAACATACTAGACAAAGTGTAACCAGGCCGCGCCACCAAAATCATACCGTCCGTGTACGGTTCCAGCGTCAGCGCGTCGTTGCACTCGCTCAAAGCCGGAGAATCCACAACCACAAAATCAAAGCGGTTGCGAACATCCTCAAACAATCTCCGCATTTCGCTGGATTCTAGTACGGCGGAGGCCTGTCGCAAAAAGCCGGGACTCGGCACTACGTATAGGTTCTCTACCTCTGGAACCAAAAGAACGCACTCGCTAATATTGCCGTAATAGTGCAAAGGTTCCACAGTCGCCAGAGGATCAGCAGAAATTTTCAAAGATTCAACGTTAGAAGCCGATCGCAAATCTGCTTCAATTAGCAAAGTCCGTTTACCCGATCGAGCCGATGCAATTGCCAAATTGTAAGCACTAAAACTTTTCCCCTCCAAAGGCGCCGCCGAAGTCAGCAACACCACCTTCACCGGTTTGTTCCCGATCCGGCGCAAATTAGTACGCAACCGCTCGTAAAACTCCAAATAGGGAGAATTTGCCTCCAAGGCGAGCGGCATTATTTCATCGCCGTAGGAATCAAACACCGTCACTTCAGGCAAAACTGCCAGTATCGGCACCTCTTTTTCCACCAAAGCCGCCCGCACTTCTTCCCAACTGTAAAACTTGCCGTTGAGCATCCCCAACAAAAATATCAATCCCCCGCCCAGCAGCAATCCCACAAAGCCGCCCACCGCCAGCATCACGGGCAAACCTCTCTTGTTTGACTCAACATCATCAGTTTGCGGCAATTGGGCGATTCTCAAACTCCCCGTTGTCTCAGCTACCGCCGCCTCAGCATCTACCAAAGCCGACTGCATCTTGTCGTAGAGAGCTTTTTTGAACGCCACTTGCTGGGCTAACCGCGCTTGTTCTAACTGCTTGTTGGGGATTGTCGCGTGTTCCCGACGCAATTCTTGTTCAGTTTTCTCGATTCCTTGGAGTTGCTGTTGCACCGTATCCCGCTGCGTTTGCAAAGCAATCAAAGTTTGAGCTAACTGCTGTCTAGCCGGATCTAAAGAAGAGTCTACCCGAATTCGATCAGCACTTCTGAGCGGAGCCGCCACCCCGTTACCGCCTAGTACCTCAGACTGCCGCTGCTGCAACTGCTGCTCAAAAGCAAGTTTTTGTTTAAGCAATTCCACAATTTTCGGGTGTTCCTCCTGCAAGTCGCTGCGGAGAATTTTGAGCTGAGATTCGATCGAAAACAATTGCACTCGCAGTTGGGCAATAATTGGATCTGCAGAGAGTGCTTGAGCGACATAAGCTTGCTCCACATTCAATCCCAAGCGATCCTGCAAACTGTTCATTTGAGCTTCAATTCCTCCCAACTGCACGCGGAGTTGCCGCTGCTGCTGTTGGCTGCTGGTAATCGCTTGCGGCAGTGCACCGCTCTGAGCTGCTAAAATTGAAGTTCCTTCTCGTTTTTCGTAGGCTTCAAGTTTTGCTTCCGTCTCTCTGAGTTCCTGAGTTACTGTCGGCAAACGCTTGTTAATTTGGGTGATCGTCTCACGCAGTCTAGAAGTATTAATACTTTTGCTGTGTTCCACCATTTCGTACATCAGCGTCTTTACTACCGCTTCTGCTTTTTGGCGATCGGCATTTTTATACAATACTTGAATCAAAGCGCTGGGGTCATTATTCTTACTTGGCATCTTTATCTGCACATCTTTTTCCAGCTTTTTAGCCAAAGCTTGTATTTTTTCTTTCGCTTCTTCTTTGTTTAATTTTTCTTCGGGTTTGATGAGTTTTTCGGCTGCTGGTTCAACCACCCTTGTATCCAGTAGCATATCTTTAGTTATTTCTTGTCCTTCCTGTTGAATTTTAGTAGTAGTCGATGAAAAAATCACGCTCGGCCTGTCGTAGGCCAGCGTACCTATTGCAACGTAAACTGGCGCCGGCTTTGGCTGCACGGCCACTACTCCCGACACGCCAACAGTCACCGCGAGAGTAGCCAGTCCCACCCACTTGTATTGGTCGAAAGCAATTAAATAACGTTTAACAACTGATAAAGTCATGACGATTTTAGATTTTAGATTTTAGATTTTAGATTTTAGATTGCTAAGTGTTAACGATAACTAATGATTGCGGACTAATTCTACAAATCCCCCAAAAATCTTAGAACTTTCGGTCGGTGATTAAAACCCATATCGCCTAAGTCATTCTCCATCTTAAATCTAAAATCTAAAATCTAAAACCTAAAATGGTATGACTACCTATCATTACGTGACGGGCCGAACAAATCTGTTACCCCATTTCTCAACTGCTCAAAGAACAGAATAAATCCCAAAGTATCCCGGAATGGTCGAGTAAAAGTATTGATTACATAACCAATGCGCTCTACCAAATTCCTACCAATCACAATCACATCATTATCTTCGAGCATCGGGTTCTGAGAAACATTGCCCTCCAAAGCAGCTTTAGCATCTATCGAACGGTTGATTGCTCTACCTTGCTTTTCGTCGAACCGAATCAGGGCTATTTTTCGCAAGTCAGCAAGATTAACAGGCAAGTTGTTGAGAGCATCCAAAAACCGACTGCCATTTTCAACATAGAACGAGGTCAAACCACCACTAGCGTAACTCAAAACTCGAACGTAGATCCTGGGCTTAATCAGAGTAGACCGCGAAACCAGAGCTTTATCGTAGTCTAGGTTTTTGGTACTAGCGTCCAATTCCGGGATGACAATCACATCTCCCGATGCCAAAGGAAAATCGAACAAATCGTTACCGTTTGCTAGGGGAGTGTAGAGGTCGATTGGTTCCTCCACCGAGGAGCCGTCCATCAGCGTCCGCCGCACTCGCACCTCCCGCAAATCGGCTTTTCCCGTGACTCCCCCCGCAGTCACCAAAGCAGCCGAAATTCGACCAGAACCCGCCGGAAGCGTGTAAAAACCCGGTTTGCTGACTTCTCCGGTGACAGTGATTTGGACGGGGACAGCAGCAGCAGCGAGGCTGTACCTGGACGCTAAATCTTGATCGGATTTGCGATCGGGCGTAACCTGTTTATACGGTACGACGATCGCATCTCCATCTTCCAAACGCAACTCCGGTGGAGCAATACCAGTTTGCAACGGTGTCAAAATATCAACAACTTGCTCCGCCACAGCACCGGACGGCAGAGTCCGCCGCACCCGCACCGCCCGCAGTTCCGCCGTAGGATTAGTCCCAGCAGCCGCCGCCAAAGCCGCAGGAAGCTGGGGGGTTTGCAGCGGATAAAAACCCGGTCTGGCCACTTCCCCCGTCACCGTCACCACTACGGGGCGCTGAACCAGCAAAGCAGCCGAGACTTGAGGATTTTTGATAAATTGGCCAAAGCGCTCCCGGAGGCGCTGCTGTGATTCTTCGACAGTAAGGCCGCGCACATTTACTGTTCCGATTAGCGGCAGTACAATTACCCCTTCAGGGCTGATTGCACCCGTAAAACCAAGCTCTGGGAAGCGCTGAACTTGAACAGAAATCTGGTCTCCCGGCCCCAGGCGGTAGGGCCGATTCCGAAAAGCTGGGTTAATATCCCGGTTGAAATTGGCAGGCGGCGGTGGCGGTACAGGCGGTGGCGGTGGCGCCACGAGTCGCTCGTCTCTGGGAACAACAGATTGAGCTAAAGCCGTTTCCGAAAAATTTTTGCTATTAAAACCCCAGAATACAGCAGCAAAAGATAGAGTCCAAGCAGTTGAATGCAGGCCTGCCAAGTAAAAAGCGAGGCGATTTTTAATAGTGGATTTTTGCCGCATTTTCAGAGGATTTAAAAAAGTAATATTTTGAATAATGACCTGATTTGTAAGTTTCATCTAAATATAGCGACTAGAAAAAACAATAAGATATTTTAGGGGCGAGTTGAATCCGCCGGATATTTACTAAAAAACAGTTGATTTTGGCAAAACTCGCCCACGCGCTAGACTGATTTATTTGCACCTACCTGCTTACTGAAACCGAAAAGTTTCTGTAATTAATTTAGCCTGGACACTTTCGGCAAGAGATTCCAGCAATGGTTGAGCTATCTTAATCTCGCCCTGCGGTTGAATGGGAAGGATGATACTGACAGCAACCCAAGAGGCGCGGCGGTTCGAGAGTCTAGCCATGCTGTCTTCCCAAAACCAGCGACTGGTTGCTGGAGAACCCCCGTTAGGCCAAGCGTACCACTGCACGACAGCAAAAGTTTGTTGGGGAGTCCAGCTTCGGAAAAACCTCGCCTCGACAGTAGGCGGTGGCTGGCCGGGTATTGGTGCTAATTTAACTGTAAACCTCAAAGTGCGATGAGAATCGGTTTGCCATCGGTGAAATCCATCGATATCTAGCCATTCTACTTGGGGCTGGTTTTTGGGGTAATTTTGAGGCAACAGCAATAAAATGGCAATTGTTTTATCCTTTTTAATTTCTTGAACTAACCATCTGTGAGTGCCAATTTGAACGTTATTCTGAACGGCTATAACCTGCCACCCAGGAATTTTTATCCCGTTTTGGCGCACACTTCTTAATTGCTTGAGGTTGGCAAGGGTTGGCGGGTTTGTCCAAGGCCACCTTCCCGTCGCGTAGCCTGGAATTGCTACTGCCCCAACTAATACCAGCAAAAACACCAGTACCATAATTTTAGATAATTGATACCGCCGCAGGAGTTTCTGTGCTGAAATCATCTGTTTCATTAATTGCCAGACTGACTTGGGAAATACTTTTCCATCCCGTTGAGGAGAAGTACCAATAACCCTAGTATACAAGCAGAATACAAATCTCCGCCCCATCCGGCGTGTAGCCAATTAAAAAGCGTCTCTCTGTCGGTTCCGTGAAAGTAAGTTAGCAAAGTATTGCGAAAAATGTTGGAAGTGATGCTAATAATGGATGTAATCACTAAAAACAAAAGACTTTTTTTGCCCGAGTTCCAAACTCCCGTCCAATCCAGCAGAATTAAGCTAACGTAAAGACTGGTAAACAGCATTTTTAAGCCTGCACAGTGTGGAGCAACTTCTACAATGCGATCGTTTACGTACAGATAAATTTCTTCCACTCTCACGTTGATACCAACCTTAATTAATATCCAGCCTGATGCTTCAGCAATGAATTGCTGTAAGGGCAAGGCGTAGGGTTCTATGAGGTAAGGAATGTGGTTTGGCGAGGCCAGAAATACGAATAAAAGTGGCATCGCCTGCAATTGTAAGCCGGGAATTCCTTTTAAAGATAAGCAAATGCTGGCCAGCATTATGGGGAGGGATAAATTTACTAAATCGCTCAAGCGACTCAGATAAAAAAGCGTGGCTAGTACCAGCAAAAAGCCTCCCAAAGGATGCGGTGAATTGGGCAAGTTGCGCCAGCACTTTCGGTTCATCCAAGCAATATAAGCTGCGTAGGGTAAACCAATTAGTCCGTGGCTGAAATATTCGTGTTCGAGGCTGATGGTTTTGTTGAACCAGCCGTCGTACCAGTGTACTAGCAAGGGGGCGTACAGCAGCACTAGGAGCGCCGTGATACCTTCCCCCAGGAGGTATCGCTTGAAAACAATGCGAATTTTGCGCTGGATTTGCATGGTTTGAGAAGTTTTAAGATTGCCGCGCTGGATTCGCAACGCTTTGGGGTTTTAAAGTGTGAGTTAAAGATTTGTTAATTCGCCACAGAAACGCTTTGAAAACCGCACCCTACTGTTTGAATCACCTGCAGCATAAGTTTGATGAACAATTAGCAATTCAATGATAGTACGATCGCCCGAACAACTTGCTCGATCTGAGTATTGCTCAATCCGGGATACATTGGCAATGATAAAATTTGTTGGCACAGGGTTTCTGCGTGGGGGAAGTCGCCCGGATTGCCTAAGTTTTGGTAGGCGGGTTGCAGGTGACAAGGTATGGGATAGTGTATGCCTGTTTGAATGCCGTGTTGGGCGAGTTTTTCCTGAAGGGTGTTGCGGTCGATCCTCTTCGAGGGCTTCGCTAACGAGCTTTCCTCAGTAATTTTGATAACATATAGGTGATAAATGTGACCGCTGCTGCTGTGGTTGGCGATGGGTACAATGCCTTTGCGTTTCAGGGGTTCTAATAGACTATTGTAGTATTGGGCGGCGGCGGTGCGATCGCGATTCCATTTTTCTAAGTAAGGCAATTTAACATTGAGCACGGCTGCTTGCAAATTGTCGAGGCGGCTGTTGGTACCGATTTCTGTGTGCAAATATTTGCTGGGTGCTCCGTAATTGCGGAGAGTTCGCATTTTTTCTGCGAGTTGTGCATCATTAGTAATTAACATACCGCCGTCGCCAAAACAACCGAGGTTTTTGCTGGGATAAAAGCTGAATGCTGCTGCTTTACCAATGGAACCCGCGCGGTATCCTTCTCTTTCGGCTAAGTGCGCTTGGGCGGCATCTTCAAATATGATTAAATCGTGGCGATTGGCAAAATCTAAAAGCTGCCGGGGCGATACCATTTGACCGTAGAGGTGTACGGGGATAATTGCTTTAGTTTTCGAGGTAACTGCTGTTGCGGCTGCTGTGAGGTCAATCAGGGCGGTTTCGGGGTCGCAATCTACAAGAATAGGTATAGCTTTGGCTTTTAGGACGGCGATCGCGGTGGCAATAAAAGTGTTAGCGGGTATGATAATTTCGTCGCCCGGATTAATGCCGCAAGCTTGGAGTCCCAGAGCGATCGCATCTGTTCCACAAGCCACTCCTACGCCGTATTTTACTCCTGAAGCTGCTGCAAATGCTGTTTCAAATTCGGCGACGGCTTGACCTAAAATAAATTCTCCTTCCTCGATAATTTTTCTAATTGCTTCTGCTATTTGGGATTGGATTGGTTGGTGTTGCAGGGAGAGATTTACAAAGGGAACTTTGGGCGGGCGGGTACTCATAAACTATCAGGACGTAATTATTTATATTAACATTTAAGTGCGGATATTTTTTAATTTTTTTTTACCGCAGAGGGCGCAGAGAGCGCAGAGGAAAAGAGGAAGAGATGAGAAAGCCTCGCGCACTTTTCTGGAGCGGTCAATTAAATCAAACTTTTTCGGTAATATAGAATCAGATAATTTTCCAGCAATCAAAATCATGGAATACAAAAAACTCGGTGACAGCGACTTATCAGTATCTGAAATCTGTTTGGGTACGATGACTTATGGCCAGCAGAACACCGTTGCAGAAGCGGCCCAACAGCTCGATTTTGCGATCGATAGAGGAATCAACTTTATCGATACTGCAGAAATGTATCCCGTCCCTGGAAAACCGGAAACTCAGGGAAAAACAGAGGAATATATCGGGGAATGGTTGGTGAAACAGCAGCGGGATAAAGTCATTATAGCGACTAAAGTGGCGGGCAGAAGCACTCGATTAAAGTGGATTCGCGAAGGGAAAAATCAGATCGATCGCCCAAATGTGGAAAAAGCCCTGAATGACAGCCTGAAGCGCTTGCAAACTGACTACATAGACCTCTATCAGATCCACTGGCCAGACCGCTATGTGCCCTTATTTGGCGCGCCGGATTACGACATCGCCCAAGAGCACGAAACAGTACCAATTTTGGAACAGTTAGAGGTATTTGCTGACTTAATTAAAGCTGGCAAAATCCGCTATTTGGGTTTGAGTAACGAGACGCCTTGGGGAGTTTGCGAGTTTTGCACGTTGGCTGAAAAACACGGTTTGCCGAAAGTTGTTTCGATTCAGAATGCTTTCAGTTTGAGCAATCGGACATTTCACCTAAATTTAGCAGAAACTTGCCGTTTTAAGAATGTGGGATTGATGGCTTACAGTCCTTTGGGGTTTGGGCTGTTAACGGGTAAATACTTGAATGGAATTCCCGAAAATTCCAGGTTGGCTTTATTTGCGGGATTTGGTCAGCGTTACGATAAAACTAATCTGAATGATGCGGTGAAAGCGTATGTTGAGATTGCGGGGAAACATGGGATAAGTCCGGCGCAGATGGCTTTGGCGTATGTGCGATCGCGCTGGTTTGTAACTAGCACTATTATCGGTGCAACCAGCCTCGAACAGTTGGAGGAAAATATCGGTAGTTTGGAGGTGAATTTGGATAAGGATATCATAGCGGAAATCAATGCGGTACACGCTAAGTATCCGAATCCGACACCGTAAGTTTATTAGTAGGTTGGGTTGACGTAACGAAACCCAACTTACTTTTTTTATAAAATCATGTTAGGTTGTACAAATCAAGAAAATAGAGAAATGGCAAAAATTAACCTTACTTGTGCAACAATACAAATAAATTATGATGGCACACTATACAATATTAAAAACTAGATGGCTAACCTTGAACCTCAAAAAGAGAAGTTGAGTTCTAAGATTCCGGCTGGGGTAAGTGAATTACGGCAAGCCTTTAATTCTCATCTTAGCGCCTATGAAAAAACAACAGATAGTTTCTGTGCTTCCTCTTACCTGCTTCTCTTCTATGCAGCCGAATGCGGAATGAAGAGCATCTGGCTGAAACGCAACAAGTTGAGAACAACAAATGATATTTCAGACTCAACACTCCTCTCTCCTGACGGTCATAACTTAGACAGGTGGAAAAAAGAACTCAAAATTTCTGCTAGGATTGTTGGAGAGACACCGCATTTCAGTCTGGCTAACGGTGGATCGGATTTAGGTATAGAGAAAGCTCATCAGGTATGGCGGTATGGGATTCGCATGAACTCTGAGAAAGAAAAAAGAGTGGTTGAGTGGTTAAAAAACGTTTGCAATTGGGTTAAAGAGGAAATAAATCGATGATTCCGTCAGATATTCGTCTATATACTTGGGTTGACGTAGAACAAGTCTTGGTCCGAAAGCAAGAGCAAAATAACTGGCCAGAATGGTTGGTTAGGGCGACGGCTTATTGGGATGAGTTAACGATAGGAATTCGCCCGGGCACTCAAGCACAAGCTTCAGCTTGGCTGGAAGAGGCTTACGAGCCTCGCTACCGAATTCATTCACAGCCGGAAATAGTACAGGGTTTAATTATTTTAGAAAGTTTACCTGAGAGCGAACGTACCCTACCGATCTTTTTTGAAGAAACAGAAGAACAACCGCCGATTCCTAGATTGACGCCCACTTTATCCCGGCCCGGAGTGCTTTGGCAGCGGTGCCAAGATATTCAACGCCCAGATATTTTATCCTCCGATGTTCCGCCAGTAGTTGCTTTTCATTCCTTTAAAGGTGGCGTTGGACGCACAACCCATGCTCTAGCTTTAGCACAGGCTCTAACGGAAGATAAACATAAAGTTCTTCTTGTAGATGGAGACTTAGAAGCACCTGGAATTAGTTGGGTTTTTGCTCGCCGATTGCCTAATCCTAGTGTCTCCTTTGCTGACCTGATCGCCCTCGTTCACGGCGATCCTTCTCCTGACGCGGTAGATGCTGTTCAATTAGTAGCAGACAGAATTCAAAATGCTCTAATTGATGGGATTTATGTGTTACCTTCGTTCCGTTTCACAGAAAAATTTACTGCTTTAGAGATCCGACCAGAACATCTTTTTCAAGGTGCTAAAAACCCTTTTATATTAACGAATATTTTAGCTAGTCTCGGTCAAGCTTTAGGCGCTGATTTTGTGATAGTAGACCTGCGGGCTGGAGTTTCTGAACTTTCTACAGGTCTAATCTTAGATCCGCGAGTCTACCGTATCTTTGTTACCACTTTAAGCGCACAGTCTATTTCAGGAACAGTAAGACTTCTAGAGCTTCTTGGAGAAAGATCGCTTTCTAGGAGAGATACTGAACCATTGCCTGCATTGATTATTAACCAGATTCCCGACCAGGAGCGACCCAGCGATATAGTATTAGAAGCGGAAACTAAACTGCTTGAAGCTGCTAGTCCGTTTTTAGGAGAAGGTGGCGAACCTGTGAGAGTCTTGACATCATTTACTGACAGTCTACTGGTTTTGCCTCCTACTTGGGAAGAGGTAGTCACTCGTCTGTTGCGAGCGGGAATTGTTGATGCTGTACGTCCTTTAGTAGAATGGTTACCAATTCAGTGCAGCAAACTTATTGAAGACCCCCTTTCTAGCTTGAAGTCCCAAAGAGAAGAACTGAGCAAGATAGCCAAACAATTAGTGTTTGCAGAAAATGCAGAAGTAAATGACTTTTTAGCTACCACTCCCTTGCGGCACTTGGCTTCAGATCACCGTCGCCGCCTCCCTATTACAGTAATAGTTGGCGCGAAAGGTTCAGGTAAAACTTACACTTTTCTCCAGATTGTTTGCAGAGAAACATGGCAAAAGTTTGCCATAGATGCTGGTGCAATAGAAGTCCAAAGTAATGCTGTTATTTGCCCAATTATAGAGTCAAGCAACCTGCAAGAATCGGCTCAAAATATAGTCCGAAACGTACGAACAAAGGCAGCACAGGTGTTGGGTTTCGAGGCGCCAGATGCCAGTCCTATTCGTGACTATATCAGAGATAGTTATCGGCTCAATAATCTTCACGAAGGAGAGTGGCGCGATCGCTGGTTAAATGTTATAGCCTGGGGTGTTGGCTTCGACCATAAAAAAACAAAATCCCAAGCAGAAGATACTACGCTAGAAAATGCTGGCCGAAGATTAACTGAGCATCTAGCCGCTACTAAAAAGCAACTGGTTGTTGTTATTGATGGCTTAGAAGACCTTTTCCAAAACTTTGCCAGCAATCCAGCTCAACAAACTGCTATCCGATCTCTGCTTCAGGATGTCCCTGAATGGCTAGGGCAACAGCCGGGTCTTCCGTTAGGTATTATTATATTTGTGCGACGCGATATAGTGCTTGCTGCTGTACACCAAAATGCAGCTCAAATGATGGCTCGATATGAACCTTACGCTTTGAAGTGGAATCGGGAAGAAGCACTGCGGCTGGTTGCTTGGGTAACAAAACGAGTAAATATGCTTCCCCAAATTAATTATGAAAAACTTCAAAATATGAATGAAGAAGAACTGACGGAAGCTTTAGTTCCTTTATGGGGTAAAAGACTGGGAAGCGAACGCTCTAAAGAAGCTGGTTCTGCCAGATTTGCGCTCGCAGCAATCTCGGATCTCAGGGGACAAATTCAAGCACGGGATTTGGTACGGCTTCTACACTTAGCAGCCAAAGAGTCTGTCAATGATGATAGTCGCTGGCAAGATCGGATACTTATCCCTACAGCCATCAAGGGGGCATTGCCCGAATGCAGCCGGAACAAAATTGATGAAATTGAGATAGAAAACACAGCATTGAAAGATGTATTCACTAAGTTGCGTAACTTACCAAAAGAAAAGCGGAAAATACCCTTCACGAGGGATATGATTGAACTCTCAGTAGAAGAAATGAAAATCTTGGAAGATAATGGTGTAGTCATCCGTGAAAATGATGAATATTATATGCCGGAAATTTTCCGTTTGGGGTTAGACTTTTCAATGACGGCTGGTGGGCGTCCAAGAATTCTAGCTTTAGCACGCCGTGCTGGACAGAAGTCTTGAGAGACACAATTATAATAGTTTTTAAGTTTAAGGTTAATGACAGAGTAGTTTTTCTCACAAATCGTTAATCAGATCGCACTTTTTGCTGTTTTTCCTGCAAAAACTCCGCAAAATCGCAGACTTCAGCCACTAACTCGTCAGGTAAATTATTTAAAACCGACAGTAAATGCTCTCGAATCCCCATCATTTCGTCGGCAGATTTTATTAATTGCAACTGATGCGGATAAACTGTTTCAACACCAATCGTTTCCATAAATGCGCCCGGTTCATCCTGAGTTGCAGGAACAAAATCCCCGCCAACTTCCGCTTTCACCCATCCCCCAAATAATTATACTAAATAAGCTTCACCATTCTTGAAAACCTCAACAATTGCCCCGGCTGTTTCTGGGGGTGCAATCTCCCCATCAGCGAGGGCGACTCCTTCGGTTAAATTAACTGCATCGAATAATTGAAATTTGCTCATTTATGTCTCGCATAATTCTTGTGGAGCAGGCATCTTGCCTGCTCAAGACTCTGCTTTTCATCAGAAGTCTAATGTCCCAATAGCTTATCCCGCAAATGCTTGATCCGATCGCGCAATTTACCAGCCTCCTCAAACTCCAACTTCTTAGCCGCCGCCTTCATCTGCGCTTCTAACCGCCCGATTAACTGAGGAATCTCATCCAAAGATAACTCGTTTACCTGTTCGTAAACCTCCTCCAACTGCTGAGAATTCAGCTTGCGCGACACATCCAAAAATGCCAAAATCGCATTACTCGATCGCTTTTTCGCGATCGGCTGCGGCGTAATCCCGTGCATCTTATTGTACGCTAGCTGAATCCCCCGGCGCCGATCCGTTTCGTCGATCGCCTTAACCATACTATCCGTCAAATTATCCGCGTACAAAATAGCCTGTCCCTGAACGTGCCGCGCCGCCCTTCCAATCGTTTGAATCAACGAACGTCCCGATCGCAAAAACCCCTCTTTATCCGCATCCAAAATTACCACCAGCGAAACTTCCGGCAAATCCAAACCTTCCCGCAGCAAATTAACACCAATCAATACATCAAACTTACCATCCTGCAAATCTTGGATAATTTCGATGCGTTGAATCGACTGGATTTCCGAGTGCAAATACCGAACTCTAATTCCCCTTTCCTGCAAATATTCAGTTAAATCTTCCGCCATCCGCTTGGTTAAAGTCGTCACCAAAACTCGCTCGTCCCGACTTACTCTCTCCTTAATTTCCCCCAACAAATCATCAATTTGTCCTTCTGTCGGGCGCACGAAAATTGTCGGATCTATTACTCCGGTAGGGCGAATTACTTGTTCTGCAACTCTGCCTTCAGATATCTCCATTTCCCAATCCCCAGGCGTAGCAGAAACAAAGATGCACTGATTTTCTTTTGCCCAGAATTCCTCTGCTTTTAAAGGTCGGTTATCGGCCGCGCTGGGCAAGCGGAAACCGTGTTCTATCAATACTTTTTTGCGCGCTTGGTCGCCGTTGTACATCCCCCGAATTTGCGGCACTGTGACGTGAGATTCATCTATCACTAACATCCAATCTTTCGGGAAATAATCAATCAAACATTCCGGCGGTTCGCCGGCATTTCTCCCTGCTAAATGCCGCGAATAATTCTCGACTCCGTTGCAGTAACCTACCTCGCGCAGCATTTCCAAATCGTAGCGCGTCCGCTGTTCTATTCGCTGAGCTTCTAAGAGTTTACCCTGTTTTTCAAATTCTGCCAATCGGTCTTCTAATTCGAGTTCTATTCCTTGGCAAGCTGCCTCTAATTTATCTTCCGCCGTGACAAAGTGGCGCGCTGGATAGATATTTAAAGCCGTTGTACTTTGCAGGATTTTACCTGTTACGGGGTCAACGTAGCGAATGGCATCGATTTCGTCACCGAAGAATTCAACGCGAATAATTCTATCTTCGTAAGCGGGGCCAATTTCCAAAACATCGCCTTTGACGCGAAATTTGCCTCTGCCTAAATCTATATCGTTGCGGCTGTATTGGACGTTAACTAAATCGCGCAAAACTTGCCGCTGGTTGACTTCCATTCCTACTTGCAAAGGAATAGCCGCTTTCAGGTATTCAGCAGGCATTCCCAAACCGTAGATGCAGCTAATTGAAGCAACTACAATTACGTCGCGGCGTTCAAAGAGCGATCGCGTGGCGGAGTGCCGCAACATATCGATCTCGTCGTTAATTGCTGCCGTTTTCTCAATGAAAGTATCGGTGACGGCAATGTATGCTTCAGGTTGGTAATAGTCGTAATAACTGACAAAGTATTCGACTGCATTGTTCGGGAAAAAATTTCGTAGTTCGTTGCACAGTTGAGCTGCCAGGGTTTTGTTGTGTGCTAAGACTAAGGTGGGTCTGCCGATTTTTTCAATCACCGAGGCAATGGAGAAGGTTTTGCCCGTACCTGTGGCACCGAGTAAGGTTTGAAATCGATCGCCCGCTTGGATGCCTTTGACAAGTTGCTTGATCGCTAGCGGTTGGTCGCCTGTGGGCTGGAAGGGCGCTTGCAATTGAAAAGATGCTGCCGCAGTTACCATAGGAAAATGTAGCTATTACCCATAAATCTTAACAAAAATGCAGAGATTCTGCAATTTCGTTCAGAAAATAGTTAAACTTTGTAATATTATTTTAATCATCGGCCGAAATAGAAAGCAGAAAGCCCACCAAAGCAGTTGTCCGAACCCAGCAATCAACAGCAATAAGCGAGGAAAATAATTATGAGTCTCACCCCCAAAAATAAAGGCAATGCGATCGCCCGCCGCGGCAAAGGCAGTTCCAAGAGCCAAGCGACAGAACCCACGGATGCCAAAGCAACAGGAATTCAACTTTATCGGCCGCAACTCATGCATGACAACCGCCCCGTCGGCCCAGACGATTTTACCATCAGCGAGACCGTCTCGATTTCGGGGAACCGCCCGATCGGCATTAGCACCCTGCACCTCAGCGAAACCTACGGCATTGTAGGCAATCGCCCGGTAGAATCCAGCGACTTTGAAGTGGTTGCTACACTCGGCAATCGCCCGATCGGTTCCAGCGCCATGCAAGTCAGTGAAATGTTCAGTATGTCCGGTGCTCGCCCTATTGCAATCAGCACTCTTCACATTGATGAAGTTTACTCCACAATGGGAGGAAACCGCCCTATTGCCTCAAACGAAATTGACGATAGCTCGACATTAATGGGCTTCTTAGATTAATTAGTCAGTTGTTAGTTGACCGTTGACTGTTGTCAGTTGACTGTTGTTATTTCTTATTTGTTACCTGCTACTAATAAGCAATAACCATAGCACTTCTGGGTTTAATGAGGTACGTCTGGTAATTGGTAATTGAGAGGGATGTATAGCGGTTTTCTCTTGAAGTGAAATGCTAATCTGTAGGGTGCGTCGCCCTCAGATGAGAAATGAAACTTGCAGATTTTTCCGGGCGACGCACCTTACCCTTATCAATAGCGGATCTAACAATTTGTGGCGTCCAGAACTGTAATAATTACAGTCAACAGTCAACAGTCAACTAACTACTTCCCGATACCCTGATATTTACTCAATAAAGCAGCAAAGCGCTTGTAATCCACAGGCTTCCTCACATACTCCGCCGCTCCCAATTCCAAACCCTGATTTTGGTCGTCCAAAAAAGTTATCATAATCACTGGAATATCAACCAAATCTCGATCGGCTTTCAGCGCAGACAGCACCGCCCAGCCGTCCATACTTGGCATCATCACGTCCAGAATAATCGCGTCGGGCAGCAACTCCTTCGCCAACAGCAGCCCCCCTTGACCGCTAGCCGACGATCGCACCCGAAAGCCCTGTTTCGACAAGCAGCGAGTCATCAAATCCCGCGCGTCTGGATCGTCATCAATCACCAGCACAGTAGCAGCATCGGGCAGATCCAGCGGTTGCGATCGCACTTCTTTTTGCTTCGCTTCATTCGCCGCTACACTCGTGTCTAACTCCTCGCCATACTTCGGCTGCATTTCTTCAATTTCTCGATCGTCCTGCGCTTCTTTTGGGTTTTTAACCGCAATCGGCAACCGGATCGTAAAACTAGAACCGCAGCCAAACTCGCTCTCAACGTTAATGTCTCCGCCCATCATCTGGCAAAACTTCCGGCTAATTGTCAGCCCCAAACCGGTGCCGCCGTATTTGCGGGTAGTAGAATCGTCCGCTTGAGCGAAAGCTCCGAACAGCCTCGACACCTGATCCTCAGTCATGCCGATGCCACTATCGGTGACTTGAAACACGATCGACGGCTGTTGACACCGAGAAGGATCTGCCGAGAGTTCTTCGGAATTGCCGATCGGCAAAACCTCCCCTTCTTCCTTCCAAACATTAATCGTAATTTTGCCTCGATCGGTAAACTTAGCAGCATTGCTCACCAAATTCAACAGCGCTTGTCGCAGCTTCGACGAATCCGAGTAGATCGTGCCAATATTGCGATCGCAATTAACGATCAAAGTATTGCCATTTTTCCCTAGCGTCGGTTGAACAGTAGTGACAACCTGCTCGATCAAATCCCACACCTCAAAAGTCTCCAAGAAAAGAGTCATCTTTCCTGCTTCAATTTTAGAAATATCCAGGATGTCACTAATAATGTTGAGCAACTGCTTGCCTGCCATATTAATGCTTGCCAAATCCATCACAAACTCTTCTTCGCCGAGTTCCAGAGCCTCTTCTTGCAGCAGCTCGCTGTAGCCGATAATCGCATTCAAAGGCGTCCGCAACTCGTGAGTCATATTTGCCAAAAAAGTGCTTTTCGCCCGGTTGGCAGCTTCCGCAGCATTCTTAGCGACTTCCAATTCCTCCGATCGTTCCTCTAGCTGCTGCTGCCGCACCTCCAAACCGTTGAGCAAACTGCTAATTTGCTGAGCCATTGTATTGAGAGTAGAAGATAGCACCCCGATCGCGTCATTAGAAACCACCGGCGATCGAGCCGTCAAATCACCGCTAGCCATCTGTTCGGCAGTTTCCCGCAGCAAGCCGAGATTCCGAATAATTGCCGACACCGACACAAAACCCCCTATTCCCGCGATCAAACTCAAAGCCAAAGCCCCCATCAGCCAGTGCTGAGTGCGGCTCGCCACAAACAGAGTTTGCTGCACCAACACCGCCATTGCGGCCTCAGAAACCCCCGCAGGAGCTGAGGCTGCCTCTATTGCCAGCAAATAGTTCTTCATCTCCACAGAACCCATCCACCCGACTCCCACCGCCATCCAAGTTATCAGTACCAAGATGACAAACAGCCCGCTCAAAGACGCCCGAGTTCCCAGAGAAATCCCCCTCGTAGCAAGTGCCGCCGCCCAAGGATAGCCCTTGAGAAAAGGATCGGGCCGAACCGGTGCGCCGGAATTCCAAATCTCCTCAATTTGACCGTCCAGCCTCACCTTGCCAATCCGCACTGTTTTCCAAATATGCTGAGTTTGGGCATCTATTTTTACCTTCCCCGAAGGCGCTGCAAACTCAATATTTTTAGCAGCCGCCCTGACTTTAACCACATTTGTCGAACCAGCTTTTTCTACTGCTTGCTTCCACAGGTAAACGCCCAAATAAGCAGCTTCGATCGGGTCATCCGTGACTCGATTTTCCCCGTATCTGGCTTTATAAGCCTTGACAAATTTCCGATTTTCCGGTGTATCCACCGTTTGAAAATAGTTCCAAACCACAAAATTTCCAGCAATATTGGACGGCCCGATCGCCCGCACTTCCTCTTCTGCTACGCTGACCGACATCACCGGCAAATCCTCGGGTTTCACGCCAGCTTCCCGCAACTTTTGGAAAAAAGCCACATTGCTGTCGCCGTTGAGAGTGTTGAGAATAGCATCTGGTTTCACTGCTAAGATATGTGCGATCGCCTCGCCCACTTCCCTCGAACCCAGCGGCAGATACACTTCCCCCGCCAACTCTCCCCCCAGTGCCGCCAGTTGAACTTTCACAATCCGATTTGCCGTGCGGGGAAAGATATAATCCGAACCCAACAGGAAAATTTTCCGCTTCCCCTGTGCCAGCAAGTAATTCACCCCAGGCACAATCTGTTGGTTTGGGGCAGCACCAGTGTAGAAAATATTCGGACACTTTTCTAGCCCTTCATACTGCACCGGATAGAACAGCAAACCGCTGCCGTGTTCAAAAACCGGCTGTACAGCTTTGCGGCTCGCCGAAGTCCAACAGCCAAATACCACCGCCACCTGCGCTTCTAGGAGCAATTGCTTAGCTTTTTGAGCAAAAGTTTGCAAATCGCTGGCTCCATCCTCTATAACCGCTTCCAAGGGGCGTCCGAGCACCCCTCCCGCCGCATTAATTTCCTCAACAGCCAACAGCGTCGCATCTTTAACAGAAATTTCGCTGATGGACATCGTGCCCGTCAGCGAATGCAAAACGCCTATTTTGATCGGCTCACGAGTCGAGCCTGCTGCTGCGAGGGGGTTACTGCTCCTTGCTCCCATAGGGTTTTAGATAATTTTTACTAATAACAGAAATTTTAGTTCGATCCTGCACGAAGTTAGCCTTGAGGCTAAATCTTGTTTAGCAGATTATTTAACCCGATCGCCACCAAACTTGGAAATTGCTGCACCCTGTTGATTTTAACTGTCAAACTCTCAGCATAGACTTAAGTCTGGACTAAACAGCCTCCCATTTCTCTCTTCATCTTTTACCGATGTCCAAAGAGCCTCATACAACAACATTCGACACTTAATGCCATCGCGCGCGCTGCAGAACAATTCTCCCCCCTCCTCGCCGTTCCCCAACTCATTCACTGCCCGCGCCTTGCTACTCACCAAGCAATCTCACGCACTATTCCCCTTCCCCTATCTCCTTTCGGGCTAATGCAATTTTCCGTAATTTATCTTAACTATAAAACTCAAAACTCTTTACCAGCCCCTATCTCCCTTCAGACAGAGGGAAGCCGTCGTGATTTCCCTTATGATAAATATAAGGTTAACTTCTAAGTACCCTTGTTAAAAATAAATTTTGCAAACAATAGGGGAAAAACTAATGAATATTGAAGAAAAGGCGACCCACACTGGCAGCGAAAATCAAGTAACGCTACCAAAATCAAAGGAAACCTTGCTCGGCGAGGAAACAGAAAAAGCCCTCGGTCAGCAAAAACAAGAAAATGCTCAAACTATGCGCGCTGTCGAACAGTTGAAAGAAGAACTTCAGGACAGAATAGATGAAGAATGTCATCACAAGGTAAATTAAAACTAATACGACATTTGTTCGGGTGTGGGTAAGATGCGGTCTTGCCCACACCCGCCTTTTTAAGGCGAATTAAATAAAATTTTAAAAGCATAAATTCTTTTGGGTTTAAAAAAATAGTCTTGGACGCACGGGCGACCCTCCAGCAGTTTTTTACAAAAATACTTGATTGCAGCCAGCAGAAACGGTAAAAAAACAATAATTAAGTATGAAAGTCGCAGTTAGTTCAAGACTGCAAATAACTGTTCCCTATGCCATATTCCATATTCCCTATTCCATTTGTTATTTATTCTTTCTTCCTAGAGGTAGAGTGCAACGCAGCTCCTAGTTACCTATGATGAGTTCATTAAGTAAAAAACGTCAAATTAGATACAGATAGGGAGAAACCCATGACCACTAAAGATAGAGCAAATGCAACTGGCGACAACATCGCAGGCAAAGCTCAAGAAGCCCTAGGTAATGTTACTGGCGACCCGAAGGATAAAGCAGAAGGCAAAGCCAAGCAGGCAAAAGCTGAAGCTGGTCACGCCATCGAAGATGTAAAAGATGAGCTCAAAAAGAAACTAGACTAAGCCTAATACTAATTGAGAGGGTCGAGCAACCTGACCCTTTCAAGTATTCAAGTTGTTTTCAGAAGGGAGGAAAAAAGGTGAGTTTATTGCAGCAGAGTCGCAAAATGATTGCGGGCTTACTCTTGGTTTTAATGCTGGCTATTACGACTGCCTGCGCGCCCAGCGTTTCAGCCCAAAAACCGACTGATGTACCTGTAGCAATTGGTGGCAGTCAGGGTTATTACGCGCAGCTAGAACGTGGCAATACCGCCGCAGGTCAAGATTTTGGTCAATGGGTAACAAAGACGGCTCAGGGCCTGGTTCAGGATGCTTACGTCCGCGACAATAACAAATTGGGAGTTGTAATTACCCCGCAAGTCCGCCCAACTGAAGTGAAAGATTTGGCGAAATCTTTAGCACAAGGTTTTCACCGCAATTTCCCAAATCAGGATGTAAGTGTTTTGGTTTACGCTCCTGACAAAAAGTTGATTTTGACTGCTAAGTATGACCAGCAATCAAATCAGATTGAATACAAGTCTTGATCGAGTTAGCAAGCTTAAATGATAGCCGCGTGGCGGTTTAATATTCCGCAGTTTTTTGAAGGCGAAACCATCTCAATTTAAGACTGAAATGTTGTGTAGATTGGAAAAAAGTTACCATGAGTAGCAGCGATAATTACAAGCGTCAAATCATGAACGATTTAGCCCAGGGCGATCGAGAAATGATGCCGGAGACAACGGGTGAAGATTACGAAAACTTTGACGATTTTGCTCAGAGAACTTCGCCTGCTCAGCGCAAACAATTATTCGGGCGTTCCCTGAATCACGACTCTCTCCCGCCGGCTCAGTTGGAACCCGAATTGCAAAAGGCGATCGCCCAAATTAAGCCAAACGAACGCGACGATGTAGCGCGGGAATTCTTCAAGCATTTGGGCAAGAGAGGATTGGACGATCGCCAATTGGAAAAGCAGCTAGGACTTTCTACCCACCACGCCAGCCGCATGAATGCTGACGATGTTACCAAGTTGGCCTCGTTCACCTATCACAATCACCCGGATATTTTCCAAGAAGTGCTGGCAGAACAGCCGAGTTTGATGAAGTTTTTGGGAAATCCAGTTGTTGCAGGTATTTTGGGAATAGTTGCGGCTAAATGGCTCAACAACCGCAAATAATCTTGGATTCCGACAAGCTTAAAAGCGGATAATACGTGCAGCACATAAAAGGACGATCGCCCGGCGATCGTCCTTTTATTTTATATAGCCATCCTAAATCATTTGTGAATTTCTTACTCCCTCCCCTTGATAAGGGGAGGGTTGGGGGTGGGGTCAAAAATTTACGACTCCTGCAAGGATTGCTATATTTTATATCTCGTCCTGTAAAATAACCATGACCGCGTTTGTAGTTAAGACTTGAGTCCTCAGAATCTGCTCAGGAATAAAGTCCTCACTACAAAACTTTTTTATTGGAGTCGTTGGAGGCGAAATTATATTATAATAAATTCCAATAATTTAAATATTAATTATTAGGTTAGGATCGCGAATTAAATAACTTACAATTTTAATTGTTATTGTGGGATGGGCGTCCCGCCCGTCCTTTTTGGACGGGCGGGACGCCCATCCCACTTTCAAGAGTGGAAGTTATTTAATTCTCATTCCTTAGTCGGTGTTCGGGTGATTAACACCCCTTGCCAATTACCGACTACGAATTACCGATTGCCAGTGAATAAATATTGGTTACAGATAAAAATAACTGCACCGCAGTCAACAGCGGTATACCTGACACTCCGCAAAATTAAATGTAGGATTAAGTGTTGTCGTGAATCAGAAAAAAAAGATGAACATATCCACTATTTGGCGAAAACTCCGCAGCCAGCAAGCCTTCTGCTTGGCTGTACTCCTGGCAGGTTGCCTGGTATTTATCGGTTGTTCCCCCGCACAGTCAACGGCTGGCAATTCAGTCGATCCCAAGTTGAAAGAGCAAGTCTTGCAGGTTATCCGCGAAAATCCCCAAGCAATTTTAGAGTCGGTACAAGCGTACCAGCAACAGCAGCAGCAGTCTCTCAAAGCAGCGCAGCAGTCATTTTTGCAGGAGATGAAAACTAATCCCAAATCTTCTATAGGGGATTCTCCCACCACGGGTTCAGCTTCGCAGCAGATTGTACTTTTAGAATTCTCTGACTTTCAATGTCCGTTTTGCGCGCGCGCTCACGATACTGTCAAGCAGTTTATGGCAAAACACCAGGACAAAGTTACTTTAGCTTACAAGCATTTTCCCTTAACTTCTATTCACCCTCAAGCGCTACCGGCAGCTAAAGCAGCTTGGGCGGCGGGGCAGCAGGGCAAATTCTGGGAATATTACAGCGCTTTGTTTGAAGGGCAGAAAGATTTAGGCGATCCATTGTACCCATCGATCGCCCAAAAGCTCAATCTAAAATTAGATAAATTCAACACCGATCGCAACAGCCCCGCTGCAGAAGCCGCCATTGCCAAAGACGTGCAACTTGCTCAACAACTAGGCATTGAAGGCACTCCGTTTTTTATTATGAACGGCGAAACTTTCTCCGGGGCGGTCGAGCTTTCTGAGATGGAAAGCATTCTCGCCTCTGTCTCGAAATAAGTAATTCCTGACTCTTGGAAACCGAGTATAAAAATGCGTTCCCAGCCTGCTTGGGCTGGGAACGAGAAAAACCCGAAAAACTCGAAAAATCTTTGATTAAACCGCAGCTAACTCAGGAGTCGGACGCTTGCTGTGGCGGATACCCTCGATCGCCCCTGCGTAATCATTCGCCTTAAACACAGCAGAACCAGCGACGATCGCATTTGCGCCCGCTTCCAGAACCTGCCAAGTATTGTTCCCCTTCAAACCGCCATCCACCTCAATCCAAGGATCGAGGCCCTTGTCGTCGCACATTTTACGCAACTGGCGAATTTTCGGCAAAACAGCCGGGATAAAACTTTGACCACCAAAGCCCGGATTGACGCTCATAATCAGCACCAAATCGCAAAGTTCCAGCACGTACTCGATCAACTCCAAAGGCGTCGAAGGATTCAGAACCACACCAGCCATTTTCCCCAATTCCCGAATTTGGCCGAGGGTGCGGTGCAAGTGAGGCGAAGCATTGTGTTCCGCGTGAACCGAAATAATGTCAGCACCAGCCTTAGCGAAGTCCTCGACGTACTTCTCCGGCTCCACAATCATCAAGTGGACATCGATTACCTTGGTAGTAACAGGGCGAATTGCCTCAACAATCAGCGGCCCGATAGTAATATTAGGAACAAAGCGACCGTCCATCACATCTACGTGAATCCAGTCAGCCCCAGCTCGATCGACAGCCTGAATCTCTTCTCCAAGACGGCTAAAATCGGCTGATAATATGGATGGAGCAATAACGATCGGTTTTTGGGATTGGGTCATGGCTAAGTCTGTTCTCCTGTCTGCTGTGCTGTATCCAGTTTATCAAACTACGGCTCTCCGGGCCGAAAAGTTGCCATCGATCGCGAGATCCCCAGCACCGAAAAATTTTGCCTCTGACAGACAAGTTTAGCGATATCCCCAGCCCGGATCTCCGAATTTGGGTTTAGGAGATCAATTTTCCCTCTAACAAATAACTTTTGTGCAAAACCCAACCTTCTGCAAATTTTGAGTAGCGAATTGTCAGTAACTCAGGGCTAAAGCCACTGAGCTTGTAAGAGAAATCGAGCAAGCTATGCTGACCAGACCCCTCGCAAGAGGAGACGTTATTTAGGTCACGACACCGGCGAATGCGACGCCAGTTTTCCGCTCTGTCACCTGCGATTAAACAGTTTTAAAGTCACTGAAACAGTGTCGCAGGTCTAACAAGCCTTTATAACCAGGTCGAGGCGAACATTACCCCGCAAGGGAGACTGAGGCAACCATACCTCATCGGAGGGGCAACCATACCCCTCCAACCCGAAAGGGGAAAGATTCAAGGCGATTGAAATCGCCGAGTCGTTTTCCTCTCAGGACTGAAGTCGCTGAGTTTCCCACTTACCGAGTTTTTTTATGAAAAAAACAGATCCCTTAGAAAATCCTGAACTCGATCGTGCCAGTCTGTTTGTATTAATGATCCCAGTCATCGGCTTTTTCCCCGCCCTGTGGACTCTTTACCGCCGTCAGGGTAGTCCCGAACGCAAAGCCGTCAGCCGCTTGGCAATTGCCCTTGCTTTTAGTTGGCTCTTAGGACATATTCTTTTAGAAGCTGGAGCGATTTCTGCGGAATCTCCGACACTTCCCATGTTATTAATGAGTAGCCTGCTAACAACCAGCTATTTCATCGTTGCTCTGGGACTGATGGTTCGCCTCTGGAAGCGTCAACCGCTATGGTTGCCTGGAATTAGTCGCTTAGCCGAGCAAGTAGTAGGCAAACATTTATCATAATTTAGGGTTTTTTTAAGCCCCTACCCTATTGATTGAGTGCGTCTTCAGCTTGATACTACATATTGCCATTATCTTTTTTATTTTTGTTGTGTGTGAGGAAGCCAGTGCCAGCTCAAAAAATTCCTAATCAAGACCCTATCCAACAATCAACTGCTCAACCTGCAACCAAAAAAGCTTCCCAGCCCCATCGAGGCCGTTGGCTGGGTTTTGGTTTTGGTTTGGCTGGAGTAGCCATGCTCTCAGCCACAGCCGGAGCATTGCTAGCCGTCTCCCTTTCTACAACGCCGCTTCAGCAACAAAAGTTGAGCCCTGAAGAAGCAGCAGTATTTTCTCAAGGCGACATGGCAAAGCTCAACATGAAGATGCCGGAGCTGACTCGCCCAGTTAATATTTTAGTTTTAGGGCTTAAAGTTCTGACCTCTGACATCGAAGGAAGTGTCAACAAAGATGTCGGATACGAGGTGTGGGAAAACTCATTTAAGGGCTTAACCGATACCATGCTGTTGGTTAGGTTTGACCCTCAAAATAAAAAGTTAAGCGTGCTTTCCATTCCGCGAGACACCCGCACCTATGTTGAAGGCAGGGGCGAGGTGAAAATCAACGAAGCTAATTACTACGGTGGCCCGGCTTCGTCAGCGAAGTCAGTCAGCGGACTCCTGGGCGGTGTGGGAATTGACCGCTATGTCACAGTTAATATTCATGGTATCAAAAGTTTGGTCGATGCCCTGGGTGGCATTACTATTAATGTCCCTAAAGACATGAAATATACCGATCATAGTCAGCATTTATATATAGATTTAAAGGCTGGCAAGCAGAAACTCAACGGCGAACAAATCGTGCAATATTTGCTTTATCGGCACGACGATTTGGGCGACATCGGGCGGGTGCAGCGCCAACAATTGTTGATGCGGGCTTTTGTGGAACAGGAAGTAAATGTAGGTTTGCTGTCTCGACTACCGAAGATTTTATCGGTGATTCAGTCTCACCTTGACACGAATTTGAGTATAGAAGAATTGGTAGCTTTGGCGGGTTTTGCTACTCAAACCGATCGCGCTGGCGTGCAGATGTTGATGGTTCCCGGCAAATTTAGCGATTCTAAGGACTACAAAGCAAGTTTTTGGTTGCCCGACCAATATGCCATCGAAACTATGGTGGCGGAACATTTTGACTTCGGCCAAAATACTTGGACAATTGAGAATGCTGATTCGACTTTTCTGAAGGTGGCGATTCAAGATAGTACCGGAGATCCATCGGCTGTTGAAGATTTTGTCAATAATTTGACTCAAGCAGGTTATAGGAATGTTCAGGTTTATAAAGCTTGGCCCGAACCGCTGGAGGTAACTACTCTAGTAGCTCAACAGGGCGATATTAAAGGTGCTCAAGCGATTCGCCAGTTTTTGGGTTTTGGAGATGTGTTGGTTGAGAGTACCGGTTCTTTGAATTCGGATGTCACAATCAGATTGGGTCAGGATTGGTTGGCGAAAAAGGCTCAGTCCGGTGGTGAGGCTAAGTCTTTTTAAACTGGATTTTAACTGGGGTATTTGTAGGGACACAGCAATGCTGTGTCCTCTTATTTTCTGTTGGTAGAGATGGAGGCGATCGCTTTTTTGTCTATTTACTGATAGTATATTTTTGGGTGATGATGAATCACGATCGCAATACCGATACTTCCCTCCGCAGTCACAAGTGAAACAATAATCAACGAGGGAAAGCTTAAGATATTTTATCAAGGTAGGGTTGATGAACAAGGGTGATAAAATAGACCGACAGCGAGAACATCAGGCAAATGAACGCACCTTTCTGGCATGGTTACGAACTTCACTGGCTTTAGTTGGTTTTGGGTTTGCAATCAGTCGGTTCAGTTTATTTCTCCGTCAATTTCAAGCTACAGTGACTCAGCAAGAAGTTTCCTCCCCTCCCTTCTTCAACTCCGAAACTTTAGGGCTGAGTCTGGTCGTTTTTGGGATTGCGGTCATTGCCTTAGCAGCATGGCGTTATAATCGAGTATTCTGGCAAATTGAGCGAGGTGATTATCGCCCAAATCGTGTGCTAGTTTGGATTCTGACTGGAGTTGTAATGATTTTAGGAACGTTAAGCATTCCGTTGGTGCTATGGCGCGATCGCGCAAATATAGCTCCCACTTCAACTCCTAAAAACTCTCAATTCTAAGTTAACCCGATCGCTTAGGATCGCGAATTAAATAACTTACAATTTTAATTGTTATTGTGGGATGGGCGTCCCGCCCGTCCAAAAAGGACGGGC
>NZ_JAUBUB010000003.1:132886-158525 GCF_036705265.1 Microcoleus sp. B4-C2 | reverse complement strand
CCCGCCCGTCCAAAAAGGACGGGCGGGACGCCCATCCCACTTTCAAGAGTGGAAGTTATTTAATTCTCATTCCTTACACAACCATACTATACATAACATAGCGCAAATAGTGCGGAGTAGGCACAGGAACTAATTTAGGATTAGCGATCGCACGTCATGCGATTTGAAATTTGAGATTTGAGATTTAAGATTTGAGATTGCTCGCACGGATGAGTCCGGGGGTGGCGATCGGGATGCGGAGCTTTTTTCAAAGGTACACAGATAAATCCGGGGACTTGTGACCAAGTAGATTTCTGCCAAATAATAATTGATAAACATTGGGAAAAAATTACAGTTAATTCTGTCCCTACCGAGGATGCAGAGTTGGCGATCGCTATCTTTGTCAAATAATAAAATACAATGGAATAGAAGGTTTTAATTTAACTGTTTTATAATAAAGGGTCAACGAGTTATGGATGCGATCGCAAATTTGTCAGGTTATCAGATTACAGAGCAACTTTATGCAGGTACACGTACCCTAGTTTATCGAGGCATCCGTACCCGCGATCAATACCCAGTCGTCATCAAACTGCTGCGAAATGAATACCCCATCTTCAACGAAATCGTCCAGTTTCGCAACCAATATACCATTGCCAAAAATCTCGACTTCCCTCACATCGTCAAACCCTTGACGCTGGAAGTATACCAAAATAGCTATGCCCTCGTAATGGAGGACTTTGGCGGAGTCTCCCTATCTACTTATCTAAAAACAGCAACAAATCACACCCAACCATCTCCAGCTTTACGTTTAACCGAATTTCTCCAAATCGCCATACCACTAACAGACATTATTCACTATCTATACCAAAACCGAGTCATTCACAAAGATATTAAACCCGCTAATATTCTCATTAAGCCAGACACCAAAGAAATTCAACTAATTGACTTTAGTATTGCATCCCTCCTACCACGAGAAACCCCTGAAATTCAGAATCCCAATATTTTAGAAGGAACATTAGCCTATCTCTCCCCCGAACAAACAGGACGGATGAATCGAGGCATTGACTATCGTAGTGATTTTTATTCCCTGGGTGTGACATTTTATGAATTGTTAACAGGACAGTTGCCATTTGTCTCAGATGATCCGATGAAATTGGTGCATTGTCACCTCGCTAAACACTCGATACCGAGCCATCAAATAAATCCAGAAGTTCCCCTAATTTTATCTAAAATTGTCAGTAAGCTGATGGCGAAAAATGCCGAAGACCGCTATCAAAGTGCATTGGGCATCAAGCACGATTTAGAAAATTGTTTATTTCAGTTACAACAAACAGCCTATATTGAATATTTTGAACTAGGAAATCGAGATATTAGCGATCGCTTTACTATCCCTGAAAAGCTCTACGGTAGAGAAAAAGAAGTTGATAAACTATTAGCTGCATTTGAGCGAGTCAGCTTGGGAGCAACGGAAATGATGCTAGTAGCTGGTTTTTCGGGAATTGGGAAAACCGCCGTTGTCAATGAAGTTCATAAACCCATTGTCCGTCAGCGTGGTTATTTTATCAAAGGCAAATACGATCAATTTCAACGCAACATTCCCTTCAGTGCCTTTGTGCAAGCCTTCCGCAACTTAATGAGTCAATTGCTATCCGAATCAGATACCCAACTGCAAACATGGAAAACCCAGATTTTAGCAGCAGTGGGAGATAACGGACAAGTTTTGATTGACGTGATTCCTGAGTTAGAACGCATAATTGGCGCTCAACTTCCTGCAACAGAATTGTCAGGAAGTGCCTCCCAAAATCGCTTTAATCTGCTCATGCAGAAATTCGTGCAAGTTTTTACAAGCATTGAACATCCTTTAGTGATGTTTTTGGATGACTTGCAATGGGCGGATTCAGCTTCCCTGAATTTGCTACAATTATTGATGATGGATACAGGATATTTATTAATATTGGGGGCATATCGAGATAATGAAGTTTGGCCCGTGCATCCATTTATCTTAAGAGTGAATCAGATAGTTAAAACGGGGGCAACAGTGAATACAATTACTTTGGAACCGTTAAGCGAACTAGATATGAATTTGTTGGTGGCGGATACGATGAATTGCAAATCATCACTTGCCCAACCTTTGACAAGATTAGTCTATCAAAAAACTCAGGGGAATCCTTTCTTTGCAACTCAGTTTCTCAAGACATTGCATGACGAGCAGCTAATTAGCTTTAACTGGGAGATTCGGCATTGGCAGTGTGATATGGCCCCAGTGAAAGCCTTAGCTATCACTGATGATGTCGTTGAATTCATGGCGTTGCAATTGCAGAAGCTGCCCAAAGGAACTCAGTATGTTCTCACCTTAGCTGCTTGTATAGGATCGCAGTTTGATTTGAATACGTTAGTAATTGTCAGTGAGAAATCTGCTGGAGTGCTGGCTACCGCTTTATGGAAAGCATTGCAGGAAGGTTTAGTTATTCCCACAACCAAAATCTATAAGTTCTTTACCGAATCGGATAGTGATGAAATTTTCGAGGCTGCAGCTAATCCAACTTATCGATTTTTACACGATCGCGTCCAGCAAGCCGCATATTCACTCATTCCAGATTCACGGAAAAAACCAACGCATCTCAAAATCGGACAATTACTCCAGCAAAATTGTTCAAAAATAGAGCAAGAAGAAAAACTGTTTGATATTGTCGGACATTTGAATCGAGGAATTGAGTTAATTCCCCAACCGAGCGAACGAGAAGGATTAGCTAAACTGAACTTAGAAGCCGGTTGTAAAGCCAGAAATTCTACCGCCTACACAACAGCTAGAGTTTATCTGCAAACAGGGATTGATCTACTAACAGCCGACTGTTGGCAAAGCCAGTATGAATTAACCCTGAAACTCTATGTTGCTGCTGCTGAAGCAGCCTATTTGAATGCTGACTTTGACAGCATGGAAGAGATTGCAGCACAAGTTTTGCAAGCAGCCCAGACAATCTTAGACAAAATCAAAATTTACGAAATTCAAATCGCTGCCCAGACAGCACAAAGCAAGTCACTAGAAGCCATTGCAGTAGCAAGAGATGCACTCTTCCAATTGGGGATTGAACTACCCAGTGCACCTGACGAAGCCTTGATTAGCCAAGCGCTACAAGCTGTTGCTAGCCAACTCCAAGGTAGACGGATTGAAGACCTAGCTAATCTGCCGATGATAACTGATGCCAAGGCTCAGGCTGCCATGCCACTGTTAGGAACGTTATATTCTCCCATCTTTCTGGGAATGCCCGGTTTGCTGCCCCTACTTAGCTCCAAGATGGTGAGTTTATCGCTCTCCTTTGGGAACACGCCAGCATCGACGGTGGGGTATGGCATTCACGGACTGGTGTTGTGTGCCTTTTTGGGAGAGGTGGAAACGGGGTATGCCTTTGGTAAATTGGCACTTTCATTGCTGGATAGGTTCAATGTCCGGGAATTCAAGTCCATGATTCTGAATCTATTTGGAGCCTTTATTCAGCATCGCAAAGAAGCAATGAGGGCTGTGATGCTGACGACGAAAGATAGCTATACGGCTGGCATGGAAACTGGCGATTTTCTAAGCGCTGGCTACAGCATGGTCACTTACAGCTATATGAACTTTTTCAGTGGAGTAGAACTGAGCAATTTGGAATCAGAAATAACAAGTTACAGCGCCGCCTTGGCTCAGGTAAAGCAATATTCGGCTCAGATTTATGTAGATATGGTGCGGCAGACGGTGAATAACTTAAAGGAAGTTGAGATTCTGTCGGATTGCTTAATCGGCCTAGCCTACGATGAAACAGTGATGATTCCCAAGCATAATCAGGATTATGAATTCACTGCCATCGCCGAGGTTTATATCTACAAACTGTTGCTTGCTTACTGCTTTGGTAACTACAAAGAGGCGAGCAATTACGTTAGCCAAGCCCAGCCCTATTTGATAGCAGTACCAGGATGTATTTTTATTCCCATTTTCCATTTCTATGCAGCCCTGACGCACTTGGCGCTTTTACCCACACAGCCAGAAATTGAGCAAGCTGATATTTTGGCATCTGTGGAAATCCATCAAACGACTCTGCACCAGTGGGCGCAAAATGCTCCCATGAATCATCTGCATAAGTGGTATTTAGTTGAAGCAGAAAGGCAGCGGGTTTTGGGTTACAAGGCAGATGCACTGGAAATGTACGATCGCGCGATCTCCCTCGCTAAAGAAAATCTCTTCCTCAACGAAGAAGCCCTCGCCAACGAACTCGCCGCCAAATTCTACCTAAAATGGGGCAAAGAAAAAGTAGCTCAAGCCTACATGATTGAAGCATATTATTGTTATGCCCGCTGGGGAGCTAAAGCCAAAATTGACGATTTGGAAAAACGTTATCCTCGCCTACTCGGTATTATCATTCAGCAAGCTCAAGCCTTTAGTTCATTAAAGGAAACGATCGCCCGCGGCACAATTACTTATAATACCAACTCTTCTAGCAGCAACTCTGAATTTCTCGATTTGCCTACTCTGATCAAAGCCTCTCAAGCCATTTCTGGGGAGATTGAACTAGATAAACTCCTGACTACTCTCCTAAAAATAGCGATCGCGAATGCTGGCGCCACTAAGTGTGTCTTATTGCTCAAACAAAAACAGTATTTACAGGTAGTGGCGCTTGTAGCAGAGGGACAGGAACCTGAGCTATTACCATCAATACCTCTAGAATCAAGTCAGGATGTAGCAATTAGTTTGGTTAACACTGTCAAGCGTAGTTTGAAACCTTTGGTAATAGTTGATGCTAGGGTAAGTTCCCAGGTTGGGAGCGATCGCTATATTGAACAGCACCAGCCGATCAGTGTTCTTTGTATTCCAATTCTTAATCAAGGGCAGTTGATAGGAGTTTTTTACCTGGAAAATAACCTGACGGTTGGGGCCTTTACGAGCGATCGCATTGAAGTGCTAAATTTGCTAGCTTCTCAAGCTGCTATTTCCTTAGAAAATGCCCGTTTGTATCAAGAATCTCAACAAGCATTCACAGCTCTCAAGCAGGCACAATTAACAATTGTTCAAAGCGAAAAAATGTCAGCATTGGGAAACTTAGTGGCTGGCGTGGCTCACGAAATTAATAATCCCGTTGGTTTTCTGGGGGGTAATATTCAACCAGCCTTAGATTATATCAAAGATTTGTTTGGATTGCTCGATTTGTATGAACAAAAATATCCCCAACTCGATCCAGAGATTCGAGAGGAAATCGAGAACATCGATCTGGAATACATCCGGGAAGATTTACCGAAATTAGTAGGTTCGATGCGGGAAGGCGTGAAGCGGATTCGGGATATTAGTACCAGTCTAAGGACATTCTCCCGTGCCGATACTAACTATCCCGTAGCTTGCAATATCCACGATGGCATCGATAGCACCATTATGATCCTGAAACATCGCCTCAAGGCTAACGAAACTCGTCCAGAAATTCAAGTGATTAGGGAATACGGTAATTTGCCACCCGTGGAGTGTTATGCCGGACAGTTGAATCAAGTATTTATGAATTTGTTAGGTAATGCGATCGATGCTTTGGAGGAATCAAATCAAGGACGGAATTATGCAGAAATCGTCAACCAAATTATAATTAAAACCGACATTCTTTGGGATCAAAAGCAAGCGATACTTTGCATTAAAGATAACGGTTTCGGCATGAGTGAAGCAGTGCGAGAGAAGATTTTTGATGAGTTATTTACTACCAAGGAAGTAGGAAAAGGCACGGGGTTGGGATTGGCGATCGCACGGCAGATTGTAGTTGAGAAACACAGCGGTACAATCGAGGTAAATTCTGTATTGGGAGAAGGGACGGAGTTTAGAATTTTATTGCCGATGAAAGGATAAGCATATCTTGATAGATCGCCATCTTTATCCTCAAAATAGAAAAAAATAAAAGCGGTAGAGTTGGTATGCTGGGGATTTCGCACGCAGTTCTATTTTTCTCAGACTTGACGAATAAAAGTGTATACTTAGTGGCAAGAGTCAATGTCTGAGATGGAGTAATCCAGATGAATGCAGTAGTGGATTTAACGAACCGAATTTCGGGATATCATCTGGGCGATCAATTATACTGCGGTTCGAGAACCCTAGTTTATCGAGCCATCCGAGAAACAGATCAGCTTCCGGTTGTCATTAAACTATTAAATCGAGACTATCCCAGCTTCAGCGAACTGCTGCAATTCCGCAACCAGTACACCATCGCCAAAAACCTAAGTCTGCCCGGAGTCGTTGAACCCTACAATTTGGAATCCTATCGCCACAGCTATGCCCTAGTAATGGAGGATTTTGGCGGTATTTCTCTGCGAGACTACGCCCAAGAGCACTCGCTGACTCTAGCAGAAGTATTGGAAATTGCCATTCAAATAACTGACATCCTTGACGCACTATACCGAAACCGAGTCATCCACAAAGATATTAAGCCAGCTAACATCCTAATACATCCCGAAACTAAACAAATTAAACTCATAGACTTTAGCATCGCCTCCTTACTGCCAAGAGAAACTCAAGAAATTCAAAATCCCAACGTTTTAGAAGGAACCCTCGCCTATATTTCTCCCGAACAAACTGGACGAATGAACCGAGGTATCGACTACCGCACTGACTTTTATTCTCTGGGGGTCACATTTTACGAATTGCTGACAGGAAAACTGCCATTTGAATGTGAAGATCCGATGGAGTTGGTTCACTGCCATATTGCCAAACAACCTCCGGCAATAAACAGCAAAGAAATCCCGCAGGTGGTTTCGGATATTGTCATGAAGCTGATGGCAAAAAATGCCGAAAAACGCTATCAAAGTGCCTTGGGGTTGAAACATGACTTAGAACGATGTTTGCAGCAGTGCCAAGAAACTGGAAAGATTGAAACTTTTGAGTTAGGAATGCGGGATGTCTGCGATCGCTTCCTGATTCCTGAAAAGCTTTATGGTCGTGAAACTGAAGTAAAAACCCTGTTGAGTGCCTTCGATCGCGTGGCAAGTGGCACATCCGAATTAATGCTAGTCGCTGGGTTCTCCGGGATTGGAAAAACGGCTGTCGTCAACGAGGTACATAAACCGATTGTCCGGCAGCGGGGCTATTTCATCAAAGGCAAATTCGACCAGTTTAACCGCAACATTCCCTTCTCGGCATTTGTCCAGGCATTCCGCGATTTTATGGCACAATTACTCAGTGAAAGTGATGCCAAACTCAAGGCGTGGAAAAATAAGATTTTAGAAGCGGTTGGGGAAAACGGACAAGTAATTATTGAAATCATCCCCGAATTAGAAAAAATTATTGGTCAACAGCCAGCCGCCCTTGAATTATCAGGAACTGCCGCCCAAAATCGCTTTAATTTATTATTTCAAAAATTTACTAAAGTCTTTACCAGCTTAGAACATCCATTCGTAATGTTTTTAGATGATTTGCAATGGGCCGATTCAGCATCACTAAAGTTAATGCAGGTCTTAATGGGTGATACAGGTCATCTTTTATTAATTGGTGCGTATCGTGATAACGAAGTCCACCCAGCGCATCCATTAATGTTGACTTTGAGTGAGATTCAAAAAACACCAGCAACGATTAATAGGATTACTTTAGCAGCACTCAATAAAGTCACAGTAAATCAATTAGTTGCTGATACCCTTAAATGTACTGAAAGTTTGGCATGGACTCTTTCTGGATTAATTTATCAAAAAACTCAAGGAAATCCGTTTTTTGCTACTCAATTTATCAAGGCATTACATCAAGATGAATTGATTTATTTTAACTGGGAAGAGGGTTGTTGGCAATGTGATATTGCACAAGTAAATCAGCTTGTTTTTACAGATGATATTGTTAGCTTTATGGCCTTGCAATTAGAAAAATTGCCTACCTCAACTCAACAGGTGTTACAGCTAGCAGCTTGTATTGGAAATCAGTTTGATTTGGCTACTTTGGCGATGGTTTCTGAACAATCCCAAACCGAAGTGGCTGCAAGTTTATGGAAAGCCTTGCAGGAAGGTTTGATTTTAGCCCAAAGTGAAGTTTATAAGTTTTATGTTGGGGAAGAATATCAATTACTTGACCCAGAAAATTCTGAGATTGTTGCATATAGATTTTTACATGACCGGGTGCAACAAGCGGCATACTCCCTAATCCCCGCCGATGAAAAACAAACCGTTCACCTGAAGATTGGACAGTTAATCCTGAGTAACACCCTCGAAAGCAACCGGGAAGAACGCATTTTTGAAATCGTCAGTCAACTTAATGTTGCGGCTGAATCAATCGCCCAATCCGCAGAACGTCAAAGATTGGCGCAATTTAATTTGATTGCAAGTCGCAAGGCAAAAGCAGCGATCGCCTATACTGCCGCCTGCAAATATGCCGAAGTGGGCATTGGGTTACTCACTCAAAACAGTTGGCAGCATCAGTATGAGTTGACGCTAGCACTCTATCAAGTCGCCACAGAAACCGCCTATCTGAGCGGTGATTTAGAGAAAATGGCAGCCAATGCCCGCCTTGTCCTGAAGCACGCCAAAAGTCCATTAGATCAAATCAGCGTTTATGAAGTGAAGATTGAGGCATTCACGGCTCAAGGTCATTTTACTCAAGCGATCGCGGCGGCACTTGCCATCTTAAAGCAATTGGGAGTGGGACTGCCTGCAGCCCCTACCCAGGAAGATGTGGCGGCTGCCTTTAGTACCGTCTCCGATGCGATTGGAGAGCGTTTACCTGGTGAGTTACTCAACCTCAGCGAAGCAAGGGATGTGAACATCTTGGCTGCGGCTCGAATTTTGACATCGGCAGCACCGGGCGCTTATCTTTCTCAGCCACTGTTGTATTTACTGGTGATTTTAAAAAAGGTTTATCTGTCCGTCGTGTATGGCAATGAGTCAACCTCGACCTTTTGTTATGCCTCTTATGGGATATTGATGTGTGGTGTGTTGGGAAACGTTGAATTAGGTTATGAATTCGGTCAGTTAGCTCTCGACCTGCTATCACGTTATCCCAATTCCGAATTAAAGGGGAAAACTTTATCACTCGTCTATCTGTACACAAGGCATTGGAAAATGCACCTGCGTGAGACATTACACCCCTTGCAGATGACCTATTGTAGTTGTTTAGATGTAGGCGATTTGGCTTTCGCGGGCTACTCTGCCTATAACTACGGTTTTTACTCCTATTTTGCAGGGCAGAATTTAACGCAACTGGAGTCGGAAGTTGCCGGATATTGTGAATCGCTCAAGCACCTCAAGCAAAATCTAACTCTGACTTATTCCCAGTTGAATCGACAAATTCTGCTGAATTTAATGGGGGATGCAGATAACGTGGTGGTGTTGAGCGGTGCAGCGTACAATGAACAGCATCAACTTCCATTACATGAAACAACGGGCGATCGCACCGGATTAGCATTGCTGTGGATTAACAAACTGATTGTGTCCTATCTGTTTTCAGAGTTTGAAGAAGCTGTAGAACAGGCTGGGCAGGCAAGACAGTATTTGGATGCTGTCCTTGCTTTTTTATATGTACCAATCTTTCATTTTTATGAGTCTTTAGTCCAGTTAGCATGGTTTGGCCAATTTTCCGATCCAGAAGAGCAGCAAATGAAAGAATGCGTCGCTGCTAACCAAGAAAAACTCAAATACTGGGCAACTTATGCGCCGATGAATTTTTTGCACAAATTTCATTTAGTCGAGGCGGAACGAGAGCGAGTACAAGGTAATAAAGCTGAGGCCTTAGAGTTATACGATCGCGCGATCGCAGGAGCCAAAGAAAACGAATACCTCCAAGAAGAAGCGTTAGCAAACGAATTAGCTGCAAAATTCTACCTAGATTGGGGAAAAGAAAAAGTTGCCGCCAGCTATATGCAGGAATCATATTACTGTTATGCCCGTTGGGGAGCTAAAGCCAAAGTTGAACACCTAGAACAAAGCTATCCCCAATTACTTCATCCCATCCTGAATCAGCCGAAACTTCGCTTTAATCCTCTAGAGACGTTGGTAACGATTAGCCAGTCTTCGCACACTTCCACCACCAGCAGCACCAGTATTTCCGATGCCCTTGATTTCGCATCTATTGTGCAAGCTGCTCAAGCTTTATCGAGTAAAATTCATATTGATGAATTACTCGATACCCTCAATCAAATTATTTTGAAAACTTCTGGCGCAGAAACTTGTGCTTTGCTACTCCCCCATCGGGATGAATGGCAAATCCGGGCCATAACTCACATCAATCCAGATAATGAGTTACCCACAACCTTACTGCAAACCCAATCTATCGATGGCTCGGAGATGATTCCGCTCAAGCTGGTTTATTATGTCAAACACACCCTGGAAACTGTGGTTATTGAAGGTGGCAAGACGGATATTCCGGGTTTAATGAATGACTGTACGCTCCAGTATCACTCTCAGAGTATGCTATGTACTCCGATTATCGATCGCGGGAACTTAGTTGCGATACTTTATCTCGAACATAGCTCGACGAAAGGAGTGTTTACTCGCGATCGTCTCCTCATCCTCAACTTCCTCTGCACTCAGGCTGCCATTTCCCTAGAAAATGCGCGATTGTATCAGCAAGCGCAAGACTACGCCCACCAGGTTGAACAATCACAACTACAATTAGTGCAGAGCGAAAAAATGTCGGCTTTGGGCAATTTAGTGGCCGGGGTTGCCCATGAAATTAATAATCCCGTGGGATTTATTTCTGGCAATATTCATGAAGCGATCGCCGCCGTCAAAGATATTACAGAATACTTGCAGCTATATCAAGAAAAATTTCCCAGTCCCGGTGAGGAGATTGAAGAAAAAGCTGAAGAGATCGATATCGAATATCTTTTAGAAGATTTACCAAAAATGTTGCATTCTATGCAAGTCGGGTGCGATCGCATTCAAGGTATCAGCACCAGTCTTCGTACCTTCTCCCGAACAGACAAAGATTACAAAGTTTCTTTCAATATTCATGACGGAATTAACAGTACGATTTTGATTCTCAAACACAGATTGAAAGCGAACGAACAGCGTCCAGCGATTGAAGTTGTGAAAGAGTACGGGAACTTGCCATCTGTCGATTGCTTCCCCGGACAACTAAATCAGGTGTTTATGAATATATTGGCAAATGCCATTGATGCACTGGAAGAATCTAATCGGGAACCGAGTTTAGATAAGATTAAAACCCCAGCCCATTGCATCACGATTCGGACAGAAAGACAGTCTTCTGAGTGGGTGAGTATTCGCATTTATGACAACGGAACAGGCATAGCAGATGAGATAAAATGTCATATTTTTGACCACTTATTTACAACTAAAGGTGTGGGTAAAGGCACGGGGTTAGGATTGGCGATCGCACGGCAGATTGTAGTTGAGAAACACGGCGGTACAATCGAGGTAAATTCTGTATTGGGAGAAGGGACGGAGTTTACAATTTTATTGCCTACAAACGGATGAAGTTAATTATGCGATCGCCGCCTTTAACCCTTACACATAGAGGCGCACATTAATTTTTAGCAGTCACTATTTGAGATGAGGAGAGCCAAAATGAATGCAGGTATAGATTTAACCAGTCCAATTGCCGGATACCGTCTAATCGAGCAACTGTACAGTGGTTCTAAAACCTTGGTTTACCGAGCTTTTCGAGAAATCGATCTGCTTCCCGTTGTCATTAAACTATTCAATAGAGACTATCCCAGTTTCAGCGAACTGCTGCAATTTCGCAACCAGTATACCATCGCAAAAAATTTACGTCTGCCGGGAGTCGTTGAACCTTACTGTCTGGAATCCTACCACCACAGCTATGCCCTAGTGATGGAGGATTTTGGCGGCATTTCTCTATGGCAATACGCCCAAGATAGATGCCGAAGACGGCTCGGTGAAGCACCTACGCTGACTTTAGCAGAAATATTGGAAATTGCCATTCAAATAACTGACATCCTTGACGGACTATACCGAAACCGAGTCATCCACAAAGATATTAAGCCAGCTAACATCCTAATACATCCCGAAACTAAACAAATTAAACTCATAGACTTTAGCATCGCCTCCTTACTGCCAAGAGAAACTCAAGAAATTCAAAATCCCAACGTTTTAGAAGGAACCCTCGCCTATATTTCTCCCGAACAAACTGGACGAATGAACCGAGGTATCGACTACCGCACTGACTTTTATTCTCTGGGGGTCACATTTTACGAATTGCTGACAGGAAAACTGCCATTTGAATGTGAAGATCCGATGGAGTTGGTTCACTGCCATATTGCCAAACAACCTCCGGCAATAAACAGCAAAGAAATCCCGCAGGTGGTTTCGGATATTGTCATGAAGCTGATGGCAAAAAATGCCGAAAAACGCTATCAAAGTGCCTTGGGGTTGAAACATGACTTAGAACGATGTTTGCAGCAGTGCCAAGAAACTGGAAAGATTGAAACTTTTGAGTTAGGAATGCGGGATGTCTGCGATCGCTTCCTGATTCCCGACAAAATCTATGGACGAGAAACCGAAGTAACAACGCTCATACAAGCCTTTGAAAGAGTCAGCAAAGGTGCAACAGAAATAATGCTCGTTGCGGGTTTTTCAGGAATTGGCAAAACTGCCGTTGTCAACGAAGTTCATAAACCCATTGTGCGGGAACGGGGTTATTTTATTAAAGGAAAATACGATCAATTTCATCGCAACATTCCCTTCAGCGCCTTTGTGCAAGCATTCCGCGATTTAATTGGGCAATTGCTATCCGAATCAGATTGGCAATTAGAAACATGGAAAAGCCAGATATTAACTGCATTAGGAGACAATGGACAAGTCTTAATTGACGTAATTCCTGAGTTAGAAAATATTATCGGTAAACAGCCAGCCGCCCTTGAATTATCGGGAACTGCCGCCCAAAATCGCTTTAATCTCCTATTGCCCAAATTTGTGCAAGTATTTACCAGTAAAGAACATCCATTAGTCATGTTTTTAGATGACTTGCAATGGGCAGATTCCGCATCACTTAACTTGCTGAACTTATTGATGCAAGAGGCTGGGTATCTATTAATATTAGGTGCTTATCGAGATAATGAAGTCTCCCCCGTACATCCATTTATTTTAACAGTGGATGAAATTGTTAAAACTGGGGCAACGGTGAATACAATTACTTTGCCACCCTTAAGGGAACCTGATATGAATCAGTTAGTGGCAGATACACTGAATTGTGAATTATCCCTAGCCGCTCCTTTAACAAAATTAGTGTTTCAAAAAACTCAAGGTAATCCTTTTTTTGCGACTCAGTTTATCAAAGCATTACATGATGACAAGTTAATTAGCTTTGATTGCAAAAATCAATATTGGCAATGCGATATTGCCCAAGTGAAAGCCTTAGCAATTACGGATAATGTGGTTGAATTCATGGCATTGCAATTACAGAAATTGCCCCGAGAAACTCAGGATAGTCTCAAACTAGCGGCTTGTATTGGGGCGCAGTTTGATTTGAATACCTTAGCAATTGTCAGTGAGAAATCTGCCGACAGTAGCGCCACAGCTTTATGGAAAGCCTTGCAAGAAGGTTTGGTAATTCCTACTACCGAAATTTATAAGTTCTATACCCAATCTGATAGTGAAGAAGTTTTCAATGATTCCGCCAATCCGACTTATCGATTTTTACACGATCGGGTCCAACAAGCGGCTTATTCATTGATTCCTGACGAGCAAAAACAGCAGACTCATTACCATATTGGGAAACTACTCCAACAAAACTTATCAGAAATAGAAAAAGAGGAAAAGCTGTTTGATATTGTCGGGCATTTGAATTTAGGAATTGAGTTCATGACTCAAGCTGAGGAACGGGAAGCCTTAGCCAGATTGAACTTAGCAGCCGGACAGAAAGCCAGAAATTCTACAGCCTATACAAGCGCCAGAAGTTTTGTGAAAACAGGGCTGGAGTTACTCACTGAAAACTGTTGGGAAACTCAGTATGAATTAACCCTGAATCTTTATGTGGCTGCGGCTGAGAATGCTTACTTAAATGCCGATTTTAATGGCATGGAAGAAATGGCAGCTCAGGTTTTGCGATCGGCCAAAACAATACTAGATAAAGTCAAGATATTTGAGATTCAAATCAACGCACTGACAACTCAGAGTCAGATGTTAGAAGCGATCGCGATCGGCACTAATGCCCTAGCACAATTGGGGATTGAACTCCCCTATGAAACTGACGAAGCCTTGACACGCATTGCATTACAAAACCTTGCCAACCAACTGGAGGGCAAACAGATTGAGGAACTGGTTAACCTTCCCGTGATGAGCGATCCTCGGACAATCGCGGCGATGCAATTGTTAGGCATCTTGTTTCCGGCTATTTTTATGGGAAATCCTGCCTTGCAGCCTCTGCTTTGTGCCACAATGGTCAGTCTATCACTTGAATTTGGCAATACACCAGCATCAACAATCGGGTATGTGGGTTATGGCATTGTGCTGTCTGGTTTTTTATCAGAAGTAGAGAAAGGTTATCGCTTTGGGCGAGTAGCACTGAGCTTACTCAATCAGTTGAATTGGCCAGAATTTAAATGTATCACTTTACTTTGGTTTGGCTGTTTTATTCAGCATCGTCAAGAACCACTGAGGGCAGGAATCCCAACTGCGAAAGAAGGCTATTTAGTCGGAATGGAAACAGGTGATTTTCTGAATGCTGGTTACTGCGTCAGTAGTTATTTATATAATAATTTTTTTTCGGGAGTAGAGCTTGATGATTGGCACGCAGAAATAGAAAATTACTGTGTTGTCTTAGCGACTGTGAAGCAATATTCTCCTATGGTTTACCTGAAGCTGGCACAACAGGCGGTGCATAACTTGAGCGAAATTGTCAAGCAACCGGATTTGTTAATCGGTGAGGCTTATGATGAAAAGGTGATGTTTCCTCAGCACAATCAGAATAGTGAGCTTACTGCACTCGCTCTTGCCTATAACTACAAACTAATGCTTGCCTATCTCTTTGGCAATTACACCAACGCCCTAGACTACATTGCCCAAGCAAGCCTTTATTTGAAGGTAGCGGCAGCAATGATTCATACTCCGGTTTTCCATTTCTATGCAGGGTTAACCTACTTGGCACTCTGCTCTAGGCAGTCAGAAATTGAGCAAGGGAACACTCTCGCTTTGGCAGAAACCCATCAAACCACTCTGGCTCAATGGGCAAACCCTGCCCCGATGAATCACCAACATAAAGTTAACTTAGTAGAAGCAGAAAAATGCCGAGTTTTAGGCAAGAATTACGAAGCTGGAGATTGGTACGATCGCGCCATTTCAGGAGCCAAAGAAAATGGTTATATCCAAGAGGAAGCTTTAGGCAACGAACTAGCTGCAAAATTCTACTTAGATTGGGGGAAAGAAAAAGTTTCACAATCTTACATGATTGAGGCGTATTACTGTTATTCTCGTTGGGGTGCAAAGGCTAAAGTCGCTTATTTAGAACAACACTATCCACAACTACTGAAAGCTATTCTTCAACCTACTAAATTTGTCATCCCCTCTGGAAAAACCATCAACCAGACCAGGATGGGAAGCCTAACTAGCGTCAGTAGTAGCGAGAATTTATGGTTAGATTTTCCAGCAGTAATGAGGGCGGCACAAGCCATTTCACAAGAAATTGAATTAGAGAAACTATTAGCCACTTTGATGCAGATTACGCTCGCGAATGGGGGAGCACAAATCGGTTGTTTAGTTCTTCTCCAAGACTGCCAATGGTTAGTCGTCGCTCAAGCCGTTGAAAAGCAGACAAAAATATTAGAAATTCCTCTGGAACAATATCAGGAAATTCCTCATAGTTTGATTTATGCGGTGGCACGAACTCAAGCGACGGCTGTTTTTGACAACTTAAGTACAGCCTACCAATTTGCAGGCGATCGCTATATTATCGCTCATCAACCTCAATCAGTTTTATGTACTCCAATTATTCGGCAAGGAAAACTCGTCGGTATTGTGTACTTAGAAAATAACTTAACAGTGGGAGCATTTACTAATGAGCGAGTAGAAATTCTCCAGATGCTCTCAGCTCAAGCGGCGAATTCTATTGATAATGCTCGTTTATATAAACAAATAGAGAAATATTCCCAAAGCTTAGAAGCAGAAGTAGCGCAAAAAACGGAAGATTTAAGGCAAAAAGCTTTTGATTTAGAGCAAGCCTTTAAAAACTTACAACAAACCCAAGCACAATTAATTCAGAGCGAAAAAATGTCATCTCTGGGTCAACTGGTAGCTGGGATTGCTCACGAAATCAACAATCCAGTAACATTTATTCGTAGTAATGTTGGACATATAGAGGATTATGTCAAAGATTTGCTTATTTTACTTAATATTTATCAACAAGAGTATCCTGAAGCCAGTAAAGTAATTAAAGCGAAAATAGAAGAAATGGATTTAGAATTTATCTGGGAAGATTCAATTAAAATTCTGCAATCTATGAAAGCAGGGAGCGATCGCATTAGCCAAATTATCCTGAGTTTGCGTAACTTTTCCCGCTTAGATGAAGCCGACATGAAAGCAGTAGATTTACATACCGGAATTGAAAGCACTTTGCTAATTTTACAAACTCGCTTAAGACTGAGCGATGGCCAATCAGAAATACAAGTTATTAAAGAGTATGGAAATCTGCCCAAGGTCATTTGTTATGCTAGTGAGATAAATCAAGTATTTCTGAGTATTATCAGTAACGCTATTGATGCTCTTCAATCAATTGATACAACAGACAAAAGTCCTGCCATCACGATTCAGACTGAAGTTATAGAAAAAGACAGGGTTACAATTAAAATAACTGATAATGGTGCCGGTATTCCGGCGAATATTCAATCCCGAATATTCGATCCCTTTTTTACAACTAAACCAGTGGGTAGCGGTACTGGTTTGGGTTTATCTGTTAGCTATGGTATTGTCAAAAAACATGGGGGAAAATTAACCTGTAATTCGAGAGTTGGAGATGGTACAGAGTTAGCGATCGAGATTCCTATCAGGTATATTAGAACCTAAAGAAGCTTCTTAGGAATGAGAATTAAATAACTTCCACTCTTGAAAGTGGGAGGGGCGTCCCGCCCGTCCACTCATGACGGGCGGGACGCCCATCCCACAATAACAATTAAAATTGTAAGTTATTTAATTCGCGATCCTTACTCCTACACCCGTTGGGAGGTCAAACAAAAAATATTCGATCATTTATTGACGACGAAAGCGGTAGGGAAAGGAACGGGATTAGGATTGGCGCACGGCTGATTGTAGTTGAGAAACACTTTAGTATGCTAGAAGTCAACTCAACTTTAGATCGCGAATTAAATAATTTACACTCTTGAAAGTGGGTTGGGCGTCCCGCCCACCCTTTCTGGACGGGCGGGACGCCCATCCCACAAGAACCATCACGCATTCTAAGTTATTTAATTCTCATTCCTTAGATCGCGGTACAGAATTTATAATTTCACTGCCATGTTGAACATTACCTGGGTAATTTATAGCCAATTTTGGGATTTTTATTGAAAATTGAAAGTTTTTTACACCCGACTTTACAATTTATAGTGAGGGATAACTTCTGCCAAAGTCTTGATACTTCCGTCGGGCTAATTCATAAAGGAATCTCGATCGCAAATTCCGTACCTTCTCCTACGGTGGAACGGCAGCTCAAGGCTCCGGCGTGTTTTTCCGCGACAATTCGGTAACTGATGGCTAACCCTAAACCAGTGCCTTTTCCCATCGGTTTTGTCGTGAAAAACGGGTCAAATAATCTGCTCCGCACGTCTTCTGTCATGCCGATCGCATTATCGGAAATGCGAATACAAATACTATTTTCGTTCAGGGCTTCTGTGCGAATGCTAATAGTTGGTTCCCAATCGTCGCCGCCGGCTGCCGCTCGCCTTTTTTGGTTGCAAGCATCTTCCAATGCGTCAATACTGTTGCTCAGCAGGTTCATAAATACCTGATTTAGCTGACCTGCATAACATTCTATTAAGGGGAGTTTACCGTAATCTTTGATTACTTTAATTTCTGGATAGTCGCCTCTGGCGCGCAGTTTGTTGTGTAAAATTAGCAGCGTATTGTCTATCCCTTCATGAACGTTGGTAGGCTTTTTTACTGAGTCGTCTAAACGCGAGAAATTTCGCAAGCTCAGAACTATTTCGCGAATGCGATCGGCTCCCATTTTCATCGAAGATAATATTTTCAGTAAATCTTCTCTCAGAAATTCTAAATCGATATTGTCAATACATTCTTGAACTTCTACCAGCGGCTGAGGATAGTGTTTTTGGTAAAGTTCCACAAGCTGCAACAAGTCTCGGATATATTGGCTGGCGTAGGAAATATTGCCGTAGATAAAACTGACAGGGTTATTAATTTCGTGAGCTACTCCAGCTACCATTTGACCGAGACTTGACATTTTTTCGGTATGAATTAGGTGAGCTTGAGTTTCTCGGAGTTCTTTGAGAGCGATTTCTAGCTGCTGGGCTCTGTTGTTGGCGATCGCCTCGGAGAGGCGCAAAGCATCCTCCGCTGCTTTGCGCTCTGTGATGTCAAAAATGGCGCCGTTGAGGGATAAAACTTTACCGTCTGCGTTGAAAAGGGCTTGACCTTTCTCTGCAACCCACCGCACATTTCCGTCGCAGTGAATTAGGCGATATTCGATGATGTAAGGTTGTTTTGTCTTAATAGCCCGATCGATAATTGTCTCGATTTGCTCCACGTCATCGGGATGAACTATACTCGGAAAAGCCTGCACCGGTTTTTGCATAAAGTTAGCTGCCGGATAGCCGGAAATAGCTTCGATGCCACTGCTGATAAAAGTTACGCTCGATCGCCCCGCAGCACTGCAGCGGTAAACCGCACCGGGAATGCTAGAAACTAATGACCTAAATTCTTCTTCCCTTTCTCGCAAAGCTGCCTCAATCCGCTTGCGTTCGCTAATGTCACGAGCAAACGCACACTGATATTCTTTGCCGTTAAATTCCAAATGGTTGATGGTAATTTCTACGGGAAAAATGCGACCGTACTTAGTGAGGTGGTGAACTTCAATATTAACCGAACCGCAGCGTTTTAAGACTTTCCAGTGCAAACTCCAAGCAGTTTGGGGAAAATCTGGATTGATGTCGTGCACGGTCATCGAGAGCAATTCTGCGGCAGAATATCCTAATGAAGTGCAAGCAGCGTCGTTGACGTACAAAAATTTACCGTCGGGCCCGATCCAGAATATCGCATCTGCCGATCGGTCGATCGCAAATTGAGTCAGTTGCAACTTTTCCTCAACCCGCTGGCGATCGGCAATTTCTTTTTCTAACTGTTCATTAAGCGAATTGAGAGCTAAAGTGCGATCGACAATAGTATCTAAAGGGTAAATATCGAGCAATTGTTTTGCCAATTCTCCTTTCTCGATATCATGTTCGGGCTGATTTTGTTCTACCTTTTTTAAAGACATTTGTTGAAATTTTTCTTTTTGATTGAAACCAGACTCGGCAAGTGCTTTCGGCATGAGGGCGAGGGCAGTTGCGGCTAAAAGCAAAGAAATCAAAGCACTTGCTGCTTTGAGAGTTATCAACAGCCAATATATGGAATGCCAAAGCGTCCAAACTTCCGTCAATTTAGCCGCGCTCCAGGCAAAAAAAACAATGGCAAACAGCCGGAAAATCTTGCGCTGAGAACCTTGGCGGGTAAAATAAACTAACGATAGGGCGATCGAGCAATAAGCCAGTGCCGTCAGCGAGTCAAAAACAGCGTACAATCGCAACTCCGGCACCAGGTTGCAGGCGAGTCTAGAAGATACAGCAAGTGTGGAAAAAAAAATTGTTAATTGTTCTTGCATAAAGTTCAAGAAAAAAATTATCTGTACCAATGCAAATCGGATCAAATCTAATTATTTGATTTCGGCTAGTGAAATATTTACATAATTATATACTTTTTTCATTTTTTATGAAACAGCTATTTTTTCAGGAAATGTCAAAACTGTCGAGGTGGGGCCCTGGGAACGAAGTTTTTCCCAAGCATGAGCCATGCCGAGCGTCACGGCTCGCAACGTAAGCATTGCTCCCTGTGACGGAATACATAGGTTTGCCTACTGATTGCTTCAGAAACATTTAAATAGTTAACGATCGCTATTAAATTTTCTTTGAGATTACTTAAGCAGTGAGCCAGGGGTTTTTAACCCCTGGCTCACAGATGGACTAACAGACTTTTAAGGCAAAGAAAATCTCAATTTTTCCGCTGGAAATCCACAATTAAGCACCGCCCAGCGCCCAATGCACCAAAGTCCGAACACCAAAACCAGTAGCCCCAGGGCCATTATAGCCATTTTCTTTGTCAGTCCAAACCGGGCCGGCAATATCTAAATGCGCCCATGCAGTATCCTTTACAAACTGCTTCAAAAATAGCGCCGCCGTAATCGAACCGCCGGGACGTGGGCCAGTATTTTTCATGTCGGCGTGCAATGCTTTCAACCCCTCAAAATACTTCTCTTCCATCGGCATCCGCCAAAATTTTTCGCCGGCCAATTCTGAGGCGGCGACTATTTCGGCGGCGACGCTATCTTGAGGACTCCACAAACCCGCGATATCGTCGCCTAAAGCAATTACGCAGGCCCCGGTTAGAGTTGCTAAATCTACTATTGCGTCAACTCCCAATTTATCAGCAAATACCAAAGCATCAGCCAGGGTTAAACGACCTTCAGCGTCGGTATTGTTGACTTCAATTGTTTTGCCGTTGGAAGCTGTAAGAATGTCTCCAGGGCGCATGGCGCGGCCGCTGATCATGTTTTCTGTGACGGCGCTGATAAAGTGAACTTCCACATCGGGTTTGATGTGACCGATCGCCTTTGCCGCTCCCAAAGTAGCCGCAGCGCCGCCCATATCTACTTTCATCATTTCAATGCCGCTGCCCGCACCTTTGATGTTCAAACCCCCAGAATCAAAGGTCAATCCTTTGCCGACAATTGCTATTTTGCGACGCGGTGTGCCTTCGGGTTTGTAAGTTAAGTGGATGAATTTAGGCGGCAAATCAGACGCTAGTGCTACGCCTAGAAAGGCTCCCATTCCAAGTTTTTCGCAGTCTTCTCGCTCCAATATTTCTAATTCTAAACCGCATTCGGCAGCTAGACTTTGAGCAGTTTCTGCCATGGTAATCGGGGTGACAAAATTGGCCGGCGCTGCGACTAATTCCCGTGCTAAAATGACTCCGGCAGTGATTTGGCGGGCGCGGGCGATCGCACTTTCGGTACCTGCAAAACCGAGCAAATGAATTTGTTCGAGTTGCGGGCTTTTGTCTTCCTGTTCCGATTTGAAACGGTTGTCTTGATTCAAGGAGAGTTCTACACCTTCGGCGATGGCGCTTGCTGTAGAATCCGGCGCGTTTTTCCACACCGGAAAGCTAATTCCGAGGGTTTTGCATTTCTCTTTTTTGGCTAACTTGGCGCAAACGCCTGCAGCTTGCCGCACGGTGTCTAATTTTAAGTCCTCTGTTTTGCCCAAACCGACGATCGCAATTTTGCGAATGGGATTATTGCCGCCGACGCGGGTGATGGCGCTCGTGCCCACTTTGCCCTTAAAATCTACTTCCAGTAGCAGCTCTTTCAAAGTGCCTGCAAGCTTTTCATCTAATTGTGCCAGCTCGCCGGTGAGTTCCAAGCCGTCCTCAAATAGACCAATTGCCAGGGCGTCTCCTGTCCAAACAGAGCGGGGCGTATCGGTGACTAGAAATTCCATGTTTTGATTTACACTTTAGATTTTAGATTTTTGATTGTACTTTGTACTTGGTGGTTTGTGGTTTTTCCTTGGTGCGGGCAAATAGATCGATCGCACAAATTCTCCGCTCCACATCAAAATAAATTCTGCTACTATATCAGCCAAGTCCGCCTGCGATCGGATCTTCCACCAATCTCAATCATCTGTTTGGGGGTATGCTGTCCGTTTTTGCCCCACTCTTAACATTTATTTCTCGTTGAACAGGCATCCTGCCTGTGATGGCGTGGAACACCCATCCTGCCTGTGATAGCTCTTGACAAACGATCGGTTCTCTATATCTTATTCTCTTAAATTTTCCCATGCTAAAACGACGCCGGGCCCGATTTTCTGTTTTAATCAGCGTTTCAGTTTGCGTTATTGCGATCGGCTCTTTGGTTGCTGCGATGAAATGGATGGGTTTGGGCTCATCCCAGAAGGCCGAGCAGCCCCTGGAGGCAGCCAATTCCGAATCGTCCGTCAAGATGCTGGTGTCGCTGTCACCGAGCGAGCGATCGGCAAAATTAGTTGAACTCGCAACCAGTCAGTCTGCAAGTACAAACCCACAGCAGCAAATCTCCCCTCAAAGCCGCGCCCGCTACCTGCTTGCCAGCGATTTAATCCAGCAAGGAAATGCGGCTAAAGCATTAAAGTTATTAGACAAATTAGAGCAAGAATATCCGGTTTTGGCTGCTCACATTGCCCTGAAAAGGGCGCAAGCCTACCAATTAAGCGGCGACAAAGGCAAAACTAAAAAAGCTTGGGAGGAACTGCTCAAAAACTATCCGAGCGACCCGGTAGCAGCGGAAGCTTTATATGTTTTAGGCAAGTCAAAACCGGAATATTGGCAACAGGCAATTACTGAATTTCCCGCTCATCCCCGCAGCGTAGAAATTGCTCTCGGCAAGTTAAAAGAAAATCCCAATCAGCCCCAGTTAATGCTGCTAGTAGCAAAACACGGTCATTATGTCAAAGATTACGGGACAATTGTGGAACAACTGGTGCAGCGAAACAGCGGCGGTTTGAAACCGGAAGATTGGGAAGAAATTGCCTTTGGCTATTGGGAAAAACAAGATTATGGCAAAGGAGCTATTGCTTACGGGAAAGCTCCCCGCAACGCCAAAAATCTTTACCGCAAAGCTCGCGGTTTGTGGCTCGACGGAAAAATCCCGGAATCGAGAATTGCCTATCAAGAATTAGTGCGCGATTTTCCCGATGCCGAAGATACTGGTTTGGGTTTAATTCGGCTGTCGCGGCTGAGCGAACCGAAAGAAGCGATCGTTTTGCTCGATCGAGTTATTAGCAAATTCCCCAATCATGCCCCCGAAGCTTTGTTAGATAAATCCCAACTTCTCGACAAAGCACGCAGTGGTCAATCCGCCTCAGATACCCGGAAGTTGCTCTTGACAAAATACAATAATTCTGATAAAGCAGGCGAATTGCGGTGGACGATCGCCCAACAGTTTGCCAAAGGCGGAGATTTAAAATCAGCTTGGCAGTGGGCCAGAGAATTAACCACCCATAATCCCGACAGCGAACAAGCTCCAGAAGCAGCATTTTGGGTCGGGAAATGGGCACAGCAACTCGGTCGGCAACAAGACGCCAAGACTGCATTTGAGTACACTATATTACGCTATCCAGAATCATATTTTGCGTGGCGATCGGCTGTACTTCTCGGCTGGCCCGTCGGCGACTTTACCACAGTCCGAGATTTGTCTCCCAATGTAGTGCGGCCGCCTCAGCGTCCCGAACCAATGGCAGGTTCTCCTGCCTTGAAAGAACTCTATCAATTAGGTCAAGATAGAGATGCTTGGACGCTGTGGCAAATAGAATTTATCGACCGCGTAGAACCCAGTATTGCCGAACAGTTTACCGACGGTTTAATGCGAGTTGCAGTCGGAGACAATTTAGACGGTTTGTGGATGGTTGGTAGTTTGCGGCAGCGCGATAAACCAGATGATAGAACCCAATACCTCGAACTCAGACAGCAACCGATTTATTGGCAAGCACTTTATCCTTTTCCTTACTTAGAAACCATTGTCAAATGGTCGCAAGATCGCAAAATAAATCCAGTATTAGTAACAGCATTAATCCGGCAAGAATCGCGATTTATGCCCGCTATTAAATCATCAGTTGGCGCCACAGGTTTAATGCAAGTAATGCCGGAAACAGCAGCTTGGGTTGCTGGACAAATCAGCCTCAAAAAGTATTCATTGGAGAATGTGGACGACAACGTTAAACTCGGTACGTGGTACTTGGATCACACTCACGACGAGTACAAGAATAACTCGATGTTAGCTGTGGCGAGTTATAATGCCGGGCCAACTGCAGTAGCAGATTGGTTGAAGAGGTTTAGTTTTAGTGACCCGGATGCTTTTGCGGAAAAGATTCCGTTTCCTGAAACCAAAGGATACGTAAAATCGGTGTTTGAGAATTACTGGAATTATCTGCGGATTTACAATCCAGAAGTTAATCAGTTAATGAGTGAGCATTATGCGGCTGCTCAGAAAAAAGCAAAGCCTTAGTAAATTGGTTTAAGCAAGCTTTCAGGAACGGGCTCTCCGGCCCGTTCCACAAACAAATTTATTTTGTGTATTGATTTTGTGGGGAGTAGGGGTTGGGCTTCTAGCCCGCCCTAAAAAGATGACAATGGCATCAGGAACAGGCAAGATGCCTGTTCCACCATCAAATTTATTTTGTGTATTTATTGATTGGGGAGTGGGCTTCTGGCCCGGAACAGGCATCTTGCCTGTTCCACAAACAAATTTATTGGTTGTATTCGTTGTGGGGAGTAGGGGGTGGGCTTCTAGCCCGCCCCTACCAATATTCCAGAAATTGAAATTATGAAATGATAAAATAAATCAGCGGCATCCCAAGGAATCGCGAGTAGAAATCCCTGTTTGAGAATTAATACCGCTGGCTTTTGTGCACAATTCTTTAACTTGTGATCCGTCCATAATTGCATCAGTAAAGTCAGCGCCGGTAATATCAGCCCCCTCAAAAGTAGAACGCAGCAAAATTGTTTCTGCTAAAATTGCATCACTTAAATCGGCCTTAGTAAATTTAACTTGATCAATCATTGCATTAGTTAAATTTGCTCCATGCAAATTTGCCTGAGTCATCACCGAAGCGCTCATAATTGCTCCCCGCAAATCGGCATTAGAAAAATTAGTCAAGTCCATATTAGCGTTAGAAAACTCAGCGGCCCGCAGCATTTGACCAGAAAAATCGCGTCTTGTCAGTTCGGCGTTGCTAAAGGACAAGGGCGGAGCGTAATATTTAGATTGAGCTTGGGCTGGCCGCGGCAGGATGAAGATAGTTAGCGCGAATAGGAATGCTGCTAGTTGCCGGAGTTTCATAATTCTGATATTCTCGCAAGGTGGGTATTTCGTAGTGTATCCCGAACTTTGGTCGATCGACTAAACAGTTAAAATCTGAATTAATAGTGATGGAGATGGACAAAAAGATATGCTAAGTTTTTTCTTAACTTGGATAGTAGCAGCGGTTTCGCTGATCATTACCGCTAACATTGTACCAGGTATGGCGGTGGTTAGCTTTCCGGCGGCGATGCTGGCTGCTGTTGTTATCGGATTGGTGAACGCGGTTGTCAGACCGATTCTTACATTGATGACGCTTCCTTTGACCATTATTACTTTAGGTTTGTTTTTATTCGTTGTCAATGCAATTTCGCTTTCCCTGGCTTCCTGGTTAGCGAGTGTGTTCAGTATCGGCTTTGTGGTTAACGGTTTTTGGCCGGCTTTGGTGGGTTCCATTGTGTTGTCATTCGTTTCTGGGTTGATTGGTCGATTTGTGAATGCCAATACTTTGTCTCAGTAGTACATTATCCCAGATACTCCAGATATTCGATCGGGCAAACTGCAACGGCTACTGTTACCGCAGAACCCGCCCTAACCCCTCCTTGTGAAAGGGGGGGATTTTTGCTGCGAAATATTTGTTTAGGGACTAAAAGCCTTTGCTGGGCAGGCAAGATGCCCTCC